>JBDTVN010000010.1:0-23674 GCA_040007155.1 Chloroflexota bacterium | reverse complement strand
GCCCAGGCACTGACCGCCGATCCGCTCAACCCGCTCTCGCTCGCGGCGGCGCGCCCAGCGCCGCGCGGCACGATCTACGACGTGAACGGCAACGTCCTTGCGAGCAACGTGAAAGGCCCCAACGGGGAGCGCGTGCGCCAGTACAGCTATTCGATCGCCGCGCCGGTGGTGGGCTACAGCAGCCCCGTCTTCGGCACCGCGGGGCTCGAGCGCAGCTACGACGCGCAGCTCACTGGGCTCGTGTCACTTAACCCAGGCGATGCGCTGCTGCGCAAGTTCCGCGGCCAGCCCTACGACCCAGCCGATTTGCACCTCTCGCTCAGCATCGAGTTGCAGCGCGTCGCCGCCGACCTGCTGGGCGACCAGAAGGGCGCGATCGTGGCCATCGAACCCGCCAGCGGCCGGATCCTGGCGATGGTCAGCAACCCCACGTTCAACCCGAATCGCGTCGCCGATCCCATCGACGGCCGGACCTACATGGCCGGTCTCCAGGACCGCACCGACTCGCCGCTTCTCAACCGCGCGGCGCAGGGCCTGTATGTCCCCGGATCAGTGTTCAAGATCGTGACCTCGATCGCCGGGCTCGATTCGGGCTCGATCACGCCCCAGACGACGTACGCCGACCAGCCGGGCGAGCTTGACACAGGTTTCCTGGTTGACGGTTTCCGGATCCACGATTTTCCGCGAACGGTCCAGACCGAACAGCCGCTCGACTACGCCCAAGCGCTCGAGGTGTCTTCGAACATCTGGTTCGCCCATGCCGGTCTCGATACGGGCGCCCAGAACCTGGCCGACTGGGCCGCGCGCCTTGGCTTTGGCGCGCGCATCCCGTTCGATCTGGCGACATCGCCGAGCCAGGTCACCGGAGGTGGCGGCGCGCTCGATGGATTCGCCGACCGCGTCGAACTGGCCAATGCCGCTTACGGTCAGGGCGAGGTGCTCGTCACGCCATTGCAGATGGCGCTCGTGGCAGCGACGATCGCCAATAACGGCACCTTGATGCGCCCGTCGCTGGTTGACTCGCTCACTTCGAGCGATGGCAGCGTCACCACGATTGGGCCACAGACGTGGACGCAGGTGTGCTCGTTCGAGACCGCGCAGATCATCCGCGGCGCGATGCAGCAGGCGGTCGAGGGTCAGTTCGCGGTAGCGGCCGCGGCCAAGATCCGCGGCATTCCGACCGCCGGCAAGAGTGGCACGGCGCAGGTCGGTCCGGATGTCGCGCCGCACTCTTGGTTCATCGGCTACGCGCCGGCCGACGCGCCACGCATCGCGGTGGCGGTCATCGTCGAGAACGGCGGTCTGGGCTCGCAACGCGCGGTGCCGCTGGGCGGACGCCTCATGGGCGCGTATCTGGGGGTCCCGAGGTAGATTGGAAGTTCCCACGGTTATCAGGGAACCGGCAGGCCACGTGGGGCGTAATATCTCCCGACGCCACTCCTGACCGGGGCCCAGACGGCAGAGGGGTTTCTGCAACGTCGGACCAGGCAGGAGGGTGCCCCGCCAAATGACCATCGCGCAGTCGACCGATAAGGTCATCGATAACGTCGAGAGAGTCATCGTCGGCAAGCACGCCGAGGTGAAGCTCGCACTCGTTGCCTTGCTCTGCCAGGGCCACCTGCTGATTGAGGACGTGCCCGGCACAGGCAAGACGTCGCTTGCCAAGGCCATCGCCAAGAGCCTGGGGTGCACGTTCCGGCGCATCCAGTTCACGCCCGATCTTCTGCCGTCGGACGTGACTGGCCTGTCGATCTACAACCAGAAGACGCAGGAATTCGAGTTCCGGCCGGGGCCGATCATGGCCCAGATCGTGCTCGCCGACGAGATCAACCGCGCGACGCCCAAGACACAGTCATCGCTCCTCGAATGCATGGAGGAGCGTCAGGCGACGATCGACGGCGTGACCTACCAGATGCCCGACCCGTTCCTGGTCATTGCGACCCAGAACCCGATCGAATACGAGGGCACCTTCGCCCTGCCAGAAGCGCAGCTCGACCGCTTCATGCTGCGCATCCAGCTGGGCTATCCAGCGCACGCCGACGAGGTGCGGATCCTCGACGAGCACAAGACCCACCGCCCGATCGATGACATCGAAGAGGTCATCACCGGCAATGAGCTGCAGGCGATGCAGGAGGGCGTGCGCGAGGTCTACGTCGATCCCCAGGTGAGCGAGTACATCGTTCGCCTTGTCAGCGCGACGCGCAATCACCCCGACATCTACCTGGGCGCGTCGCCGCGCGGCTCGCTCGCGCTGTACCGCGCCGGCCAGGCGTATGCGGCTTTGTCGGGCCGGGACTACGTCATTCCCGACGACGTCAAGGCGCTGGCGGTCCCGGCGCTGGCCCACCGCACGATCGTCAAAACCGCCGCGACGGTACGTGACGTCGACTCGACGCTGATCATCCGCGAGCTGCTCGATAGCGTGCCCGTCGAGACGCGCGGCGCGCGTTCCGATCGACCTGCGGCGGCCCGCCCGGCCTAGGCAGGCTCCAGCATGGTGCGCCGTGTCGAGGTCCTGGTCGCGGCAGTTGTACTGCTGATTGCGGCGTTATCTACGGGCGCACAGTTCCTGTACTTCCTGGTGTACCTGGGGATCATCGTCGTCGGTGGCTCGTACGTCGTGACGCGTTTCGGTCTGGCCGACCTGGAAGCGGGCTACGTGCTCGACCGCCTTCACGCCCAGGCGGGCGACATGCTCCGCGCCAACTACACCGTGCGCAACACCAGCCGTCTGCCCAAGTTGTGGCTCGAGGTGCACAACCCGACCACACTGCCCGTCAGCCTGCCGGGCGAGGCGATAACGATCGGGCCGCGTGGCGAGCGCTCGTGGTCGGTGCGCGTGCCACTGACGCGGCGCGGCCACTTCCGGGTGGATCCCATGGCCCTGCGTACAGGCGATCCACTGGGATTGTTCGAATCGAACGCGGCAGTCGGTGGCTATTCCACGGTGATCGTCTATCCGCGAGTTGAGCCGCTCCCCGGTTGGCGCATGCCGCCGGCCTTCATCGAGGGCAGCCACGCCGAGCGGGTGCAGACGCCGCACAACACCCCTGAGGTGACGAGCATTCGCGAGTACGTCCCGGGCGATGGCTACAACCGCATCCACTGGAAGTCGAGCGCCCGCCAGGGCCAATTGCTCGTCAAGGAATTCGAGCTCGAACAGACAGCGGACGTGTGGATTTTCCTCGATCTGGACACCGCAACCCATACCGGCACGGGCGACGAGTCGACGCTCGAATATGGCGTCCGCGTCGCGGCCTCGATCGCTGCGCGGGCGCTGACCGAGAACCGCAAGGTGGCGTTGACCGCATCCGGCGCACATGTCGCGCCGGTCCCGGCCGACCGCGGACCGCGCCAGTACCAGAAGATCATGCAGACGCTCGCCGCGGTTATGGCCGACGGCGATCAGCCGCTCAGTGAGGTGCTCGTTGAGAACGCCACGCGACTGCGCCGGGGCATGACCGCGGTGATCATCACGGCGTCTCTTGACGCGCGCTGGGTGCGGCCGTTGAGTGGGCTGCGCCGGCGCAACGTGCAGACGGCGATCATCCTGCTCGACGCCCTGGCCTTCGCGTCGTTTGGCCAGGCGCCCGACGAGTCCACGGCGGCACGCGCCGCGCTCGGTGATGCGCGCCCGCTCCACGACGAGGACCAGCGCACGTTGCGCGCCGTGCGTCACGCCCTGGCGGAACATGATCTTCGTTTTGTCAGTGTCGAACCCGGGGAGCCGCTCGGCACGCAGCTCGTTACGCGCGGTCCGCGCCCCGTGTTGGTGGCGTCGCGATGAGCACGATCGAGACCACGGCTCGGTCGAAGCGTCCAAAGAACTGGCTGGACGACGCCACCGAGGAGTACGAGCTACCCGACCTGCCGTTTACGCCGCGCGAGGGCTGGGTATCGGTCATTGCCATGGCGGTGATGCTGCTTGTGGCGGCGGTCGCGATCGATGACGCGCAATGGGCCGACGTCACTATCGGCACGCGCTCATCGCAGACCGGTTTCCTTCCGCTCGCGGCGCTGGCGAGCGTCCTCCTTGGTGCTTATCTCGCCAAGACGAGCCTGTCGATCTGGCGCGCCAACCTGATTGGCGTCTTCGCCGGCGTAGGGGCGCTGCTCTTCTTTGTCAGCAATGCCATAAGCCGCGCACCGACGATTGAGGGCCGGCTGCGCGAGCTCAACCAGTCGGTTGGGTATTTCGTCAAGGACGTTTTCATACAGGGCACGCAATCGACCGAGACGTCGATCTTCCTGCTCCTGATGGGCGCGCTCATCTGGGGCGCCGGCCTGTTCTGCGCGATGGCCGTGTTCCGCCGCCACAAGCCGTTGCCGGCGATCGTGCTTTCGGGCGCGATTCTGCTGCTGAACGTCTTGGTCACGACGCGCGAGCAATATCTGCACCTGCTCGTCTTCGCCGCTGCCGCCCTAGTGCTGGCCATGCGCCTCAACCTGCGCGAGCAGGCTCACGAATGGCGCGTGCGGGGCATGCGCGACGTCGCCGACATTTCGGCATCCTTCATGCGCAGCGGCGCCGTTTTCGTGGCTGTGGCGGTGATCGGCAGCTCGTTCCTTGCCGCCAACGCCAGCTCGGCGCCGCTATCGCGGGCGTGGGGCAACTGGGACAACGACTTGCTTGAGTTCGGCTACACGGTCAATCGCTGGCTGGGCGGGGTGACCGGCTCGGCGCGCGGCCCGAACGTGTTGTTCACTCCGAGTCAGACCATCCGTGACTTCTGGCAGTCCTCGTCTGACGAGGTGTTCAGCGCGCGGATCAGCGACGGCGTCGGGCGGCGCTGGCGAGGGGCCACCTACGACTCCTTCGACGGCCGTTCGTGGCAACAGCTTGATCGCCAAGACCAGGTCATCAGCGCGGGTGATGAATTCCTGGCAGGAACACCGGAAGTGGTCGTGGCCGGCCCGGGGCGGAAGGAGGTCACGGTCGAGGTGCTGCCCATCGACTACGGCGGCGACGTTTTCGTGGCGCCATCCCAGATTCAGGCCGTCAGCGTGCCGACTGAGGTGACGACGCGCGGCGCAGATGGGGCGTTCGTCGCCGGCAAGCTGTCGTATGGCATCGAGGCCGGTGTCACCTATTCGGTCAAGTCGCTCGTCCGCGTTGCGACCGGCACCGGTGCGTTGACTGCGAGCGGCCTTTCGTCGGCCGGCACGGAGTACCCGGATTGGGTCAAGCCGTATCTCGACATCCGGCCCGACTCGATCGGCGACGTCGTCTACGCCGCCGCGCAGGAGGTCTACAAGACTCTGCGACCGACTCAACGCGATCCCTACCACGCGGCTCTCGCGGTCCAGAACTATCTCTATTCGGGCGCCGGCTTCAAGTACACGACTGACATCCGTGGCGAGTGCGCCGGCGAGAAGCTGCTCGATTGCTTCTTCCGCATCAAGAAGGGCTACTGCGAATACTTCGCCACGGCGATGACCATGATGCTGCGCACGATGGGTATCCCCGCCCGATACGTGCTCGGATATCTGCCCGGCCAGCAGCAGGAGGACGGCTCGTGGCGCGTCGATCGTGGCGCGGCCCACGCATGGGTCGAGGTGTACTTCCCCCACAACGGCTGGGTCGAGTTCGACCCGACTCCGGGCAATACCGCGAATGGTCAGGCCCCGACCGACCTGCCCGCAGGGGGGCCGCGCCCATCGGGCGATCCCGAGCTTCAGTTCCCGGACAATCCCCACGATCTGCAGCCCTGCCTTGAGGGCACAGACTGTCTCGGCGGCAAGGACAGCGTGACTCCGCCGATCCTGCCATCTGGCGACGGGCCGACCCCGGGCGGCCTCTTACCAGTGATGCTGGTGTTCGGCATTGTCCTGGCCGCGGCCGCAGTCGCGGCGTGGACGGCATGGCGACGCGTGCCTTCGACACAGCCGGAGCTTGCCTACAGCGGCATCGCGCGCATCGCCTCGCGCCTGGGTTACGGCCCGAAAGCCTCGCAGACGACGTATGAATACACCGCGCGACTGGCCGAGCTCGTGCCCGTCGCGAAGTCTGATCTCGACCTGATTGCCACGGCCAAGGTTGAAGCCGTTTACGGCCGCCGCGCGCCCGGCTCGGTCGTGCTGATTCGGATCGCCGACGCGTACCGGCACATCCGTTCAGGCCTGCTGCGTTTGCTGTTCCGGCGGCCGCGTCTTGGGCGCCGGCCGCGCACCGCGCGAACGACGCGCATTACGACTACGCGCCGCTAGGCCGGTTCACCTGGAAGGTCGCCGGACGATCGGCGAGGACATCGAGGACACCTTCAACGACCTCGAGCGAAGCGCGGTCCTGCGCCTCAGCGGTTGAGGCACCAAGGTGCGGCGTCAGGACGGTATGTGGGGCATTGAGCAGGGGCGTGTCCTTGACCGGCTCGTGCTCGAAAACGTCGATGGCCGCACCGCCAATCTGGCCGCTGCCAAGGGCGTCGGCGAGGGCCGCCTCATCGACGATGCCGCCGCGGGCGACATTCACGATCAACGCGCCGGTCTTCATCAGCGCCAGTCGTCCGGCATCGATCAGGCCACGCGTCGCCGCCACGAGCGGCACGTGGATGGTCACGATGTCCGCTTGCTCGAGCAGCGCGTCGAGCTCCACCAGACGCACGGCGTGCGCTTCAGCGACGGCGAATGAGGTGATCGGGTCGCTGCCTAGGAGAGTCATCTCGAATGACTTCGCCCGGTCCGCGAGAGCCAGTCCGACGCGACCCAGGCCGACGATGCCCAGGGTCTTGCCGCTCAGCTCCGAACCCACGAAATCGGCGCGGCGCCATTCGCCCCGGCGCATCGAGGCATCCGCTGCGGCAACGTTGCGCGTCAGCGCCAGGATCAGCGCCATCGTGTGCTCGGCGGCCGCAAGGGTGTTGGCCGTGGGTGCGTTGACGACGGCGATACCCGCGTTCGTTGCCGCATCGACATCGATGTTGTCGACGCCAACGCCGGCGCGGCCGACAACCTTCAGCCGCGTCCCGGCGGCAATCGCCTCCGCGTCCACCTTCATCTGGCTGCGCACGACGAGCGCTTCGTATTCGGGCAACGCCGCGAGGAAGTCGGCGCGCGCCAGACCGAGCCTGACGTCTACCTGGTGTTCAGTCTCCAGCCGGTCGAGTCCGGCCTGCCCCAGTGGCTCGGCGACCAGGACCCTCACGCGCCGGCAGCGACCGCAGTCCGTCCGGCGCCAGCGGCGGCAACCTTGGCCGCGTCAACTGCCCGCGCCGTGTCGGTGGTCAACCCCAGCTCGTTGGCGGCCGCGCCGATGATCCCGATCGCTGCGACCACGTCATCGACACTGACGTTGCCCAGGTGGCCGATGCGCATGATCTTGCCAGCGAGATCGTCCTGGCCACCCGCCAGCACCAGGCCGCGCGCCTTCATTGCCTTGTTGAGCGCCGCCCACTCGATACCCGCCGGCACACAGGCCGCGGTGACCGTCTGCGACGCGTGCGCCGGATCGGCGAAAAGCTGGAAGCCAAGTGCCCTGAGACCGGCGCGGGCGGCGTCGGCACACGCCGCGTGGCGCGCAAAGACCTGTGGGTAAGTTTCCTTTTCGAGCATTTCGAGCGCGACATCGAGTCCAAACAGGACGCCGACTGCCGGTGTCCACGGCGTCTCGCCAGTTGCGAACGACTTGCGCGCCTTGGCGAGGTCGAAGTAAAAGCGCGGCATCTTGGCGGTGTCGTTCGCGGTCCAGGCGCGCTCGGACACGCTGATCATGGCCACGCCGGGCTGTGACATCCACGACTTCTGCGAGCCGGTCGCGACCACGTCCAGGCCCCACGCATCGGTTTCGAAGGGCACGGCGCCCAGCCCGCTGATCGCGTCGATTAGCAGCAGCGCGTCGGGCGCGGCTTCGTGAACGGCCGCGGCCAGGTCGCGCAGAGGGTTCTCGACGCCGGTCGAGGTTTCGTTGTGGGTCAGCAACACAGCCTTTGCCGGTGTGCCATTGCTGGCCATCGTCCGCAGGTGATTGGCCACCGCGGTCGGGTCGGCGGCGTGGCCCCACTCGACATCGAGCTTGGTGACGTCAGCGCCGTAGGTCGAGGCGATCTTGGCGAAGCGGTTGCCGAAGGAGCCAATGCTCACCGCCAACACCGGGTCGCCCGGCGAAAGGAAGTTCACCGCGGCGGCTTCGAGCGCGCCCGTGCCGGAGCAGGTCAGGATCAGAAGATCGTTGCGCGTCGCGAAGGCCGTTTGCAGGCGGCCGGTCACGCGGGTGATGAGCTCTTTGAATTCAGGTCCGCGGTGGTTGACCATCTGGCGCGAGCTTGCCTCGCGTACAGGGTCGGGCAGGGGAGTGGGACCGGGAATTCGAAGGTTGGTCGCGCTCATGGGTTCATGTTAGCCGTGCCATCATCTCGCTATGCCCACGCGGCGCACCACCGCCAGCCCCAAGCAACAGCAGGCGCTCGACCTGAGCGGCACAGCCGCGCATGCGCCGCTCGCCGCACGAATGCGCCCGCAGACGCTCGACGAATTCGTCGGCCAGGAACACCTGATCGGCGACGTTGGCGCGTTGCGCCGGATGATTCAGCGCGGCCATCTCGCGTCGATGGTCCTGTGGGGCCCGCCGGGCAGCGGCAAGACAACCCTGGCGCGCCTCCTGGCCGAGGCGGTTGACGCGCCATTTGCAACGCTCAGCGCGGTCATGAGCGGCGTCGCCGATGTGCGTGCCGCCATCGCGACCGCCAGAGAGTGGATTGCCGACGGCGGCCGCTCGACGGTCCTGTTCATCGACGAGATCCACCGCTTCAACAAGTCGCAGCAGGACGCTCTCTTGCCCCAGGTGGAAGATGGCACGATCACGCTCATCGGTGCGACGACCGAGAACCCGTATTTCGAGGTCAACTCAGCGCTCCTGTCGCGCCTGCGCGTTTTCCGCCTTGAGCCGCTCAGCAATGACCACCTACGCCTCGTGGCCCAACGGGCACTCGCTGATCCGCGCGGACTGGCCGGTCGGGTGACGGTGGCCCAGGACGCCCTGGATCACCTCGTTGACATAAGCGGCGGCGACGCACGTTCCGCGCTCAACGTGCTTGAGGCGGCCGCAGTTATGAGCGACGCGCCCACCCTGGCGGATGTCGAGGAAGCCGCGCAGCAGCGCATCCTCAGCTACGACCGCGCGGGCGACGGCCACTTCGACACCGTCAGCGCATTCATCAAGTCGCTCCGCGGGAACGATCCCGACGCGGCGCTGTACTGGCTGGCCGCGATGGTTGCCGCCGGCGAGGATCCGCGGTTCATCTGTCGACGGCTCATCATCTCGGCCTCAGAGGACGTCGGCAACGCCGACCCGCACGCGCTGCAGGTGGCAACGTCCGCCGCGTTCGCGCTCGACTGGGTCGGCCTGCCCGAGGCGCAGTTCGCGCTGGCCCAGGCGACCGCCTACATCGCCGCTGCGCCCAAATCGAATCGCGCCGGTGTCGGCTATTGGGCGGCGATGGACGATGTCCTGGCGCGCGGCTCACTGCCGGTGCCGAGCCACCTGCGCAGCGCGACCTGGCGCGAACAGCGCGACCACGGCCATGGCATGGGCTATGTCTATCCGCACGACTACGTCGGCGCCGACATAGAGCAGCAGTACCTGCCCGATGAGCTAGCCGGCCGGACCTACTACGTGCCCTCGGATCACGGTTATGAGAAGACCATCGGCGAGCGCATGGCGCAACGCCAGGCTGCGCGCGATCAGTCGGCCGACCAGGGCGGTCCGGAGCGAGACCCGACCGCCGTGCCGAAGTCGGACGCGATGAAGGTCGCTGGCAAGGTCATGGCCCAACGAGACGGCAAGCGTCGCGACATCGCCACACGTCAGAAGAAGGACGCGTCCGCCAAGGACTCCTAGTAGAAGGGGAGCGGAACCACCTTCATGACGACGAGTAGCACCCACATCGCGAGCATCACCGCCACCAGCAGTGCGGCGACGAACAGGATGCGCCGCATGTCCTGCGCGACATAGACGTATTCCGTCGCGGCCTTGGCGGCCAGGAGGCTGCCCGGCTTTGCGCGACTGCGCGGGTGCATGCGCGCGTTGGCCTCCAGTACCGCTGCAGCTTCCGCGGGGCGGTCGTCGACCACGTCCTCGGCGACGATCTCGGCGGCCTCGAGCTGGCTCGCCGGCACCGCGCTCGCGGAGCGCTGGGCGATTGAGCCTCGCTCTGCCACGGGACGCGATCCGGGGCGGCGGTGAGTGCGGCTGACGCTGCGGACTTTCTTGGGCATCGCGGGCGAGTCTAGCGCCCCGCCTAGAATGGCGTCCGTGATCCCAGAGAGCATGGTTTCGAGCGTCGCCATCGCGGCCATCGTTGTCGCCCTGTTCGGGCTGTTCGTGGCAGTTTGGGCAGTCTTGCGGCTGCGCCGCGTTAGCCGCCGACTGGCAACAGTCGAAACTGCCTCGCCAATGGCTGTGCCCATTGACGTCGACCGCTTGAACCGTCTGGCGACTCAGCTCGAAAGCGCGGTCCAGCGCGTCGGCGTGGTGCGCTACAACCCCTTCGAGGACACCGGCTCGAACCAATCCTTCGTGCTGGCGATGCTTGATGCGCGCGGCGACGGTTTCGTTCTGTCGAGCCTCCACTCGCGCCAGTCGACACGCATGTTCCTGAAGCCGGTTACCGCTGGCAAGGCTGACGGCGCCATCTCCGACGAGGAAGGCGAGGCGATCAAGCTCGCAGCCGCGAAGTAGCGCCGTGCCACGCAAGGTGGCACGATCGAGTCTCATCGTGGCGTCGTGGTCGCAGAAAGAGTTGTTCTCCAACCCAGGCGTGTCGGGCCGGTTCCGGTTCCAGAGCCGCCCGTTAGCCTGGCTGCAGTTGGCGAGCTCCTGGCTGGTCTCAATCGCGAGCAACGTCGGGCTGTAACCCACGCTGACGGGCCGCTGCTGGTCGTAGCCGGCCCGGGCACCGGCAAGACAGAAGTCATCACGCGTCGAGTGGCGTGGTTGATCGCCACCCATCGGGCGCGGCCCAATGAGATTCTCGCGCTCACTTTCACTGACGCGGCCGCCGCGGAGATGCAGGGCCGAGTGGACCTGCTGGTGCCGTATGGCCACGCAGCTACCGCGATCCACACCTTTCATGCTCTGGGCGATCGGCTCGTGCGCGAGTACGCCTTCGAGCTCGGCCTGCCCGGCGACATGCGCTTGATCACGCGGGCCGAGGCAGTCGTTCTTCTACGCGACAATCTCTTCGCTCTGGGTCTCGAGCGCTATCGACCGCTGGGTAACCCGGCTCGCTTCCTGGGTTCCCTGGTGGATCTGTTCGGTCGCGCCAAGGAAGAGGGGATCGGTCCCGACCGGCTGGCCGAGTACGCCGCTCGACGGACTTCGCAGGCCACCGATCCGGCGGATCGTGATGCTGCCGCGGCGCTGGCCGAACAGGCATCGGCTTACGCCACTTACCAGACGCTGCTCGCCCGCCACGGACTGATCGACCATGGTGATCAGCTGGCCTTGGCGGGGCAGCTGTTGAACGAGCGGCCCGCGGTACGCCATGAGTTCGTGAGCCGTTATCGCCACGTGCTCGTTGATGAATTCCAGGACATGAACCGTGCCCAGGTCGAGCTGCTCTTCGCGCTCACACCGGCTGCTCGCAACGTGACGGTGGTGGGCGATCTCGACCAGGCGATCTACACGTTCCGCGGCGCCGCGAGCGACAACGTGCGCCGTTTCGAAGACGCGCATCCTGATCTGGCCCGGGTGTTCCTGCGCCGCAACTATCGTTCGCATCAACCCATCCTTACCGCGTCGAAGCGCCTGATAGAGCATGGACCGCGGCCGCACGTCGACGGCATTGACGCCACCCAGATCGCGGCGCGGCGCGCCCGCAAGCCGCGGCCCGTCCGCTACGAGCTCTATTCGACGCCCCAAAGCGAGGCCGACGCCGTCGCCCGCAGCGTTGCTGTGCGGATCACTGATGGCGCCGCGCCGCGCGACATCGCTGTCCTTGCCCGGAGCAACGCCGAGATTGAGCCGCTCGTCCGCTCGCTCAACCTCCACGGCGTGCCTGTGCGGACGCGCACCCCATCCGACTTCTTTGCACTGCCCGACGTCCGTCCACTCGTGGCGTTCCTGCGCTGCGTCGCCGACCCGACCGATGCCATCGAGCTCTACGTCATGGCCACGGCGTGGCCGTATCAACTGGGGGGTGAGCGGCTCACGGCACTGCTCACTGACTCGCGCCGTTCCCACCAGCCGCTGTGGTCGACGATCTGCCTGCTGGCGGACGACGCAACAGCCAAGAACGACGGCTTCGCCAAGGCCGTTCGCCGGCTGGTCAGCCATCTGCGCGCGGCGATCGAGGCATCGCACCACCGTTCGGCAGGCGAGCTGCTGTACGACCACCTTCGACGCACCGGAAACCTCGCACGCCTGGCCGCCAGCGACGACCCCGCGTCCGCCAGGTCAGTCGCGCGCTTCTTCGAGCTCGTGCGATCACGCTCCGCACTCCTTGCCGATGCTCGGATCGCCGCAGTCGTGCCGCACCTCGATGAGCTGGTCGAGGTCGGCGATGGCGGTGATACCGGACCACTCGACATGGATGCCGCGTCCGTCCTGACCGTGCACCGCGCCAAGGGACTCCAGTTCCGGATCGTCTACTTGACTGGTCTGGTCGATGGCCGTTTTCCGGTCCACTCGAGGCCACCCGCGATGAGCGTGCCCTGGAATGAGCTCCACGGCACGAAGCCGGAAGAAATGGACGATCGGCTGAGCGAGGAGCGTCGGCTGTTCTACGTCGCCATGACCAGGGCGATGGACGAGCTCGTGTTGAGTGGCCACGCCGGCGGATCGTCCGGCCGCGGTCAGCGGCGGCCATCGCCATTCGTCGAAGAGGCCCTGGATTTGCCGGTCGACAAGCCGGTTGCCCCAGTCAACGTCGCCGCGTCGCAGATCGTGGCGCCGACCCCGGCGGCCGCGCCTGTCGCGTTGGCCGATCTGCCGGCCTCGTCGTTCAGTTTCTCGATGCTCGAGGAGTACATCGATTGCCCCGAGCGGTATCGGCTGCGCTATGTCGTCGGTCTGCCGACCCCGGCGCATCATTCGCTGACCTACGGCCGTGCGCTCCACGCCGCGGTTGCGTGGTTCCACCTGCGCATCGCGGCTGGGGAGACGCCAACCGAGCCGGCGCTGTTCGAAGAATTTCGACTGAACTGGCGGTCTGAAGGCTTTCTGTCGCGCGAACACGAGGAGGCTCGCTTCGCGGCCGGGCTGCTCGCCCTGACTGCTTTCCGCACGAATGCGCTGGAGCGGCCTGCACACGTCACGGCAATCGAGCGTCCATTCGAATTCACGCTCGACGGCATGCGCATCCGTGGTCGGTTCGATCGGCTTGACCACGACGAGCGCGGGACGGTCATCGTCGACTACAAGTCTTCGGACGTGCGCGATCAAAAGAAGGCGAATGCGAAGGCGCGCGACTCTCTCCAATTGCACGCGTACGCGCTCGCCCACGAGCAGCGCACCGGCGAGCTGCCAGCTGAGATGCAGCTCCACTTCCTGGAAAGCGGACTCATCGGCCGCGTCACGCCGCAACCAGCGCGCGTGACCAAAGCACAGGAGTCGCTGCGCGGCGCCATGTTGGGGATCGCCGCGAACGACTTCAAGCCCAAGCCCAATCCCGTGGCATGTGGCTATTGCCCGTTCCGGCGCATGTGCCCCTCGAGCGCCGCGTGACCGCGCTGTCTCGCTCTATCGCGGCGGCTAGAGTCGAGCCAATGAACCGCGCTGATCGCATGGCCAGCCTGGGTCTCTTCGCGCTAGCCGTTGCCGCGTGGGTTGGCGTCGCCGTCGTGCTGATTGACTTCGACCCACGCGCCAATGCGTCAGTGCTTCTTGTGGGCGCGCTGCTGATTGGCACCGCGGTTGGGCTGACGCTGCTGCCGCTGCTCTGGCTCGTTGGCTTTGCCGCGCAGGGGCGCACGGCATTTCCGGGTGACTGGTGGCGCGCTCTGCGCCGCGCGGCGCTGGTCGGGCTGATCGTCGCGCTATTCGTGGTCCTGCGCGGCGAGAACGCGCTTAACCTGCCGCTCGCCATGTTCGTGGCGGCGATGGCCCTTTTGGTTGAGCTGACTCTCTCATTGCGCCGCTGAGAGACACACAGGTAGGATTGCTGCGGGCGCCCTGCTGGACCTCCGTGGAAACCGGCGGCGACTCGCCCAACCGAGGAACCGTGCGATGACTGACGAGCACGCTCGGCCCGATTATGCCCGCGTTAACGGCTGGGATCGGCCTTACGAGGTCTTCCTGCGGCCTGACATTCCGGCATACACGGGCGTCACCCTATCTTTCTGCAATCGGCCGCTGGTCGAGGACGCCAAGGAACTCGCGCAGATCGCGCCGGATGTTGCGATCATTGGCGCGCCCGTGGATGAGGCGGTCAGCTACCGCACAGGCGCCCGGTTTGGACCGCGCGCCATTCGCCAGGCTTCATACACCCATGGCGGCTATTCCCTGCAGCTCGACATCTCGCCCTTCGAGCACTTGACCGTGGTCGATGCGGGTGACGCCAGTGTCGCGCCGGGGGCCCTCGATCGCGACCACGCGATGGTGTATCGCAAGGTGCTCGAAGTCGCGCAAACCGGCGCGATCCCGATCGTGTTGGGCGGCGATCACTCGATCACTTGGCCGTCAGCGAGCGCTGTCGCCGAAGCCCGCCATCCGCGCAACATCGGGATAGTCCATTTCGACGCCCACGCGGATACCGCGAATTCCGATTGGGGCGTCCTTGCCGGACACGGCACACCCATGAGGCGCCTCATAGAGTCGGGCGCCATCAAGGGCGAAAACTTCGTGCAGGTCGGCCTGCGCGGTTACTGGCCGCCGCCTGAGGTCTTCGCCTGGATGAAGGAGCACGGCCTGCGCTGGCACCTCATGCGCGAGATCGAGGAGCGCGGCGCGGAAGCCGTCATTGACGACGCCATCGCTGAAGCGCTCGACGGCCCCGACGCGATCTACCTCTCGATCGATATCGACGTGCTCGATCCGGGCAACGCACCGGGAACGGGCACACCCGAGCCGGGCGGCATGCTCACGCGCGAGCTGCTGCGTGCCATTCGGCGCATCGTCGGCAAGGTGCCGCTCGCCGGCATGGATATCGTCGAGGTGTCGCCGCCATACGACCACGCCGACATAACGGCTGCGGCCGCACATCGCTGCGCCCTGGAGGCGATCAGCGCGCTCGCGGTTCGTAAGCGCGACGGCTCCCCGGTGCGCTTCTCGCCCCAAACGGTGTCGGTGGGCGGCTGACGATCGCCGCTTCCCGCGCAACTCGCGGCGCCGATCTGGCGCGTTACTACGACCTCGATCTGCTGACCGATCCCGCAGACCTTGCGCTCTACCAGCGCCTGGCCGCGGACGTGCGCGGCCCGATCCTCGAGCTGGCCGTGGGGAGTGGCCGTCTGGCTGTGCCGCTTGCCGCGGCTGGCAATGACGTGACGGGCGTGGATGTCGATGGCGCCATGCTCGACCGGGCGCGCGCAAAGTGGCGGGAAACAGGAGGGGCCGGCCGCGGCGGCTCATTGACGCTCATCGAACATGATCTGCTCACTCTCGACCTACCGGTGCGCTTTGACCTCGTCTTCGTGGCGCTCAACAGCCTCCTGCTGCTCGACGGCCGTGCCGCCCAGCAGCGTGCGCTGCGCACCATCCGCGTCCACCTGACTCCCGCGGGCCGCGCGGTCATTGACGTCTGGCTGCCCGCGGCCGATGACCTGACGCTCTACGACGGACGCCAGCTCCTCGAGTGGGTCCGGACCGATCCGCAGACAAATGAGCGCGTCTCCAAGACAGCGGCCGCGCACTACGACCCAGCGGCGAACACAGCGGTGCTGACCACGACCTTCGACGCTGAGCGCGCTGGCGAGCCCGCTACGCGCACGGCACGGGAGGACGCGATCAGCTTCATCGGCGCCCAAGAGCTGATCGCCCTCGCCAATGCGGCCGGCCTGGAGCCGGTTGTGACGGCTGGCAACTACGACTTGAGCCCGTGGACTGAGGCGAGCGAGAGGGTCGTCCTCATCTGCCAGGCGAAGGCTGCTTGATATAGAGTCGGTCGGTGGCTGGATCTCAATCTGACGCTCAGATTCGCCTGCTCCTCGTCGAGGACATGCCGCAGGTTGCCCAGTACATCCGCAACCTGCTCGACACGCAGGCGCGCATCAGGCTGCTCGAGGTCATAACCGACGGCCAGACCGTGGCCGAGCAGGTGCGCGAGCACCAGCCCGACGTGCTCATACTCGACGTGTTGCTGCAGGGCAAGATCAACGGGCTCCAGATCGCGGCCGATCTGCGCGAACAGGGCATCGATGTTCCGATCATCTGCCTGACCGTCCCCCAGAAGCCGGTCACCATCGGCGATGGCATGGGTGAGACGCGCGTCCTGGCGATGCCGTTCTCGGGCTTTGAGTTCATGCATCTGCTCGAGCAGATGAACAACGAGCACAAGGCGCGCGCGCCCGAGGCTGTGTCGCGCGTATACGCGATGTTTGGCGCCAAGGGTGGGGTCGGCACGACAACGCTCGCGTACAACATCGGCGCGGCACTGGTCGCGCAGGGTCTCACCGTGGCGCTGATCGACGGTAGCCTCCAGTTCAGCGACCTGCGCAGCTTGCTGCGTGTGCCCGAGGACACGCCGTCGATCGTCAATCTGCCCACGACTCGCGTCCAGCGGGCCGACCTGCAGGAGGTCATGTACCGCGACAAGTCGGGCGTGGAGGTCCTCTTTGCGCCGCCGCGCATCGAGCTCGCAGAGATGATCACAGCGCGCGACCTCGAACGTCTCATATCCTTGATGCGCAAGATCTACAACGTCGTGATCATTGATACGGCCACGACGGTCGACGACACGCTACTGGCCTATCTCGACGCGTCCGACGAGATGATCCAAGTCGTTTCCTATGAGTGGCCGTCCCTGCAGCGGGCGCGCGCGATGACCGACACGTTGGCTGCCATCAGCTATCCGACCGAGCGCGTGCGCTACCTCGCCAACCGGGCCGACTCCAAGGGCGGCATGTCGCGTGACGACGTGATCAAGCTGCTCGGCCGGTTACCCGACTTCGAGGTCGTGAGTGACGGCATCCTGGTGCTCGACGCAAACAATCGCGGTGAGCCATTCCTGACCCTCGGCCCCAAGTCGCAGGTGAGCGGCGACGTCATGGCGATCGCCAAGGCGTTGGCCCGCAACATCGCCGACGAACACCGCGCCGCGGCCGATAAAGCGGCGCGCGACGCACAGGCAACGACTGCCTCGTACCAGGACGCGCCGCAATGAGCGACCGGCGCGCGATCGGCTTCTTCGACTCAGGCGTTGGCGGCCTGACGGTGCTGCGCGAGGTCACCCGCCGCCTGCCCAATGAGTCGACCATCTACATCGGCGACAACGCCCGCGCGCCGTACGGCCCGCGCACCGACGATGAGGTCAACCGCTTCTCCGCTGAGTGCCTCGATGAGCTCGCGTCGCGCGACGTCAAGGCCATCGTGATTGCCTGCAACACATCGAGCGCGGTGGCCCTGCCCAACCAACGGCTGCGCTACAACATGCCGCTGCTCGGCGTGGTTCGGCCCGGAGCGACGGCGGCCGCGCTGGCGACGCGCAACAGGCGTGTCGGCGTGATCGGCACCGCGGCGACGATCCGGTCGCACGCTTACTTTCAGGCGATCAAGGAAGAGGATCCCTTCGTCGAGGTGATCGAGCAGGCCACGCCCGACCTGGTGCCTCTCGTTGAGGCCGGTCGGCTCGACGGGCCGCTCGTCGAGGACGTCGTGCGGCGCTCGATCGCGCCGATTACCGACTCTGGACGCGACCCAGACACACTCCTCCTGGGCTGCACCCACTACCCGCTGCTCGCCCAGATCTTCCGCGAGATCGTAGGCCCCGACGTTGCCGTCATCGATACGGCGAATGCGACCGCGAGTGCCCTGGCGCACCTACTCGAGATGCACGATCTCAATGCGCCGGCGGGCGAGACGCCGCAGCACATTCAACTCACCACCGGCGATGTAGCCGCGTTCAACTTCATTGCCGAACGACTCTTCGGCCCGGAGTTCGCGCGAGTCGAACCGGTCGCCGTGGCTGGCGCTGCGTGACAACGGCGCAAGGGCAGCGACGGCCACCCAGCGGCCGCTCGTCGCGCACCGAGACGACCCTCGGGCTGGGCTTGGCCGTCGGTGCAGCTGGTCTCGCGTTTGCGGGGCGCTACGTCGCGCATCGCGCTCGGGATACCGCTCATCTGGGGCTCGTGGATTGGCCGCGCGTCGAACAGATCGCCGCCAACCGGCTGCGCAAGGTACCCGGCGCCCTGACACAGTCCGAGCTGCGTGCCGCGCAGGATGACTACGCGCGCGCCATGGAACGGGTCGTGCCGCTGCTCGAGACGCGCCTGGGTCAGCCGCTGCCAGGTGTGGTCGAGCGTCACGCCGTTGTCGATCGGCAAGGGTGGGCCAAGGCCAACGTCACGACGTTTGCCCAACTGATCGATCGGATCGAGCCGCATCTGCTCGCTGCGACTGGCGCAGGCGGCGGCCGCGGCGCTCGTCTTGGGATCGCGGCGGACGTCGCCAAGATGGCCAATCGGTTTCTCACCACGCAGCAGCTCGGCTTTCTGCTGGGCTACATGGGCGCGCGGGTGCTCGGCCAGTACGACGTCGCCCTGTTGTCCGCAGAAGCAACGCCCGGAAATTTGCTTTTCGTCGAAGAGAACATCCGACTGACTGCGGCTACCCTGGGCATCAACGCGTCGGACTTCCGAACCTGGATCGTCTTGCATGAGGCAACGCACGCATTCGAATTCGAGGCCAACGAGTGGCTGCGGCCGTATCTGCGCGACCACCTCGAGCGGCAGCTCACCGGAGTGCTCGACAACGCAAAGGCGATCCAGTCGGACGGCCTGGGTGGCCTCGTGCGGCGCGTCCGGGAGGCGCAGGAGAATCCAATCGCCGCGTTCCTCTCACCCGAACAGCGCATCCTTTTCGAGGAGACGCAACGGGTCATGAGCCTGCTCGAGGGATTCAGCGACTGGGTCATGGACGAGGTGGGGGCGCAGGTGCTGCCCGATGTCGCCGGCATTCGCGCCCGTTTCGAGGCACGCCGCGCGCAGCGTCGCGGCGCATTCGATCGTGTCGTGGCGCGCATCACCGGGCTTGACCTGAAGCTGGAGCAATATCGGCGCGGCGAGCGCTTCGTTGCCGGCGTGGCGGCGCACGGCGGGCAAGAGGGGATCGACGCCCTGTGGCGCGGGCCTTCGTCTCTACCGACTGACGCGGAGATGGCCAACCCCCAGGCGTGGGTCAACCGCGTTGTTCCCGGTGCGCTCGCGAGGTCCGCGTAGTGAGCGGCACCACCCCCGTGGCGATGCGCCGCAGTGGCCCGGGCAGCGGTCCCAACGGCGTTCCTAAGGCGATCGGCGTTTCACCAATCCTGTCGGCGCGCTACCGGCCCCAGGATCTCGCGCGCATCGCCGATGCCGCGCCCGGCAGCCGATTGGTGAGCGTCTCGCTCGAAGGTCTCGCCGATAGCGATCTGAGCGATGTCGAAGTGCTGTTGCGCGGCCCGCTGCCCTCCGGCGTCTTTGACCGAATCCTCGGTCGTTGCCCCAACCTGATGTGGGTCCACTCGGCCACGGCGGGCGTCGAACGCGTGCTCACGCCGGCGGCACTCGAACGGGGTCTGGCGATAACCAATGCCCGGGGCGTGTTCAGCGACCCGATCGCCGAATACGTGTTGATGTGGGTCCTGGCCGTCAGCCGGCGGCTGCTGCAGCTGGTCGAACTCCACCGCGAACGAACGTGGCAGCCGCTCCCCGGGCGAGAGATGAGCGATATCACGATCGGCGTGGTTGGCCTTGGCTCCATCGGCCGCCGAGTTGCCGAACTGGCGGTCGAGTTCGGCTGTCGGGTGATTGCCATCCGGCGCAGCACGGGCGGCGAATCGGCTGAAGGAGTCGAGGGCATCGCCGAGGTCCTGACGCCCGATCACCTACCCGAGCTCATGGCCCAGAGCGACTTCGTCGTTCTCGCGCTGCCGCTCACCGCTGACACGGCCGACCTCTTCAACGCCCAGATGTTCAGCAGCGCCAAGCCCGGCGCGTGGCTCATCAATGTTGCGCGCGGCGCGCTCGTCGACGAGCGCGCCCTGGTCCGCGCAGTCCGCGACGGCACTTTGGGCGGCGCCATCCTCGACGCGTTCAAGGAAGAGCCACTGCCACCCGACTCGGAGCTCTACTCGACGCCCAACATCATCGTCACGCCACACACCTCGTGGTCTTCGGGCCGCGTGCTCGACCGCAGCATCGAGCTGTTCTGCGACAACCTTGGCCGTTTCGCTCGCGCCGAGCCGCTGCTCAACCTGGTCGATCCCGGCGCGGGTTACTAGCCCGCCCAAAACTCCGGTCCGCCCTAGACTCCCGCGGTGCAGGTAGCAATCGTCGGGCTTGCCCGGAGCGGCAAGACAACTGTTTTCAACACGCTCACGCGCGGCTCCGCGGAAACCGGTGGTTTCGGCGGCATGACCGTCAACGTCGGCGTGGTCAAGGTGCCCGATGAGCGGCTGACCAGGCTAACGGAGCTGTTCAAGCCAAAGAAGGAGATCGCGGCCGACGTGACCTACGTCGACCTGCCTGCGCCGCCGACATCGGTCGACGGAGTGGAGGCCGTGGAGATTCCGGCCGATCAACTGGCTCGCCTGCGCACCGCCGATGAGCTGCTCCACGTGGTCCGTGCCTTCGACGATCCATCTGTCCCACATCCTGACGGCACAGTCGATGCGTGGCGCGATGTCGAGCGGCTCGATCTCGAGTTCGTACTGGCCGACCTGTCGCAGGTCGACAAGCGCATCGACAAGCTCAAGACCCAGGGGCACCACGGCAGCCCGCAGGAGCGCGAGGGCAACGATCGCGAGCTCGCGGTTCTCGACAAGCTCGCGCCCGCACTGCGCGAGGGCCGGCCCATTCGTGACGTCGAGCTGAGTGACGACGAGGCCAAGGCAATCCGCGGCTTCCGTTTTCTGACCGAGAAGCCCGTCTTCGTGCTGCTCAACATCGACGAGGGCGACATCGCTCGATCCGCAGACGTGGTCAAGAAGATCGCCGACCAGTACCAGCACAGCCACGCCCAGGTCGAGGCACTGTCGGCCAAGATCGAGATGGAGATTGGCCAACTCGATGCCGAGGAAGCCGCAATTTTCCGCACGGACCTGGGTTTGACCGAATCGTCGCTCGAGCGCGTGATTCGACTGAGCTACAAACTGCTCGGGCTGATCTCGTTCTTCACCGCCGGCCCCGACGAGACGCGGGCATGGACCATCCCCGATGGCTCAACTGCCGTCGATGCGGCGGGCGCGATCCACACCGACATCGCGCGCGGCTTCATTCGCGCCGAGACGGTGTCAGTCGAGGATCTCCTCACCCTGGGCTCCATGGCCGAGGCGCGCAAACAGGGCAAGCTGCGCTCCGAGGGCAAGACCTACCTGGTCAAGGACGGCGACACTATCGAGATCCTGCACTCGTCCTGACGACTCGCGCCGGGGAGCGACCAGCGTGACCTAGTTGCTATCGCGGTAGGGCCGGTCCTCGGGCTCGACCTCGACGAGCATCGTTCTGAAGTCGTCCTCCTCGGTCGGGGTCACAGCGCGCTCGTCGACCGCGGTGACCGCGGTCTCACCTTCCTCCGCGGAGACGCGAATGGCGGCGCGGATGTTAGCCTCAACCTGCACGAACCCGTGCTTGCGCTCGAGCTCTGCGGCGATGCCCTCGATCAATGAGTCCTGCTCGAAGGATTTGCCGATGGATGCCCGTGACTCGAGCACCAGCTCGAGAAACTCCTGCTCGTCGTATTCGGAATCGTGAGCGAGATAGATGTTGGCGAAGATCTCGTCGTCCGCCTCATGCAGCTCGTAGAAGTACATGCGTCCGAGTGTATGTCAGGCCGCGCGGCGCATGGTCCGGCGGGCAAAGGACTTTCGTCGCAAGCGGGCCATGCGCCGCTCCAGATCAGCTTCGATCGCGGCCATCGGCCGATCCCACAGGCGCGCCCGTTCAGCCACCGCGGCGGCCTCGTGGCACGCCGCCAGGGCGCCGACAACGTCCCGTTCGCGGTGCTCGCGGTGACGCGCAACGTGGAGCCAGGCGAGCGCCGCTCCCGGGCCGCCGCGCGCTGCGATCTCGAGCCATGCGAAATGAGCATCTGCGCGGCGACCAAGCCGGCCCAATAGCCGCGCCCGCTCGGCGTCAAGGCGACGCCGGATGCTTGCGCCGTCGACTACGCCTAGCCCCCAGGCGTCAGCGGCCAATGCCGCCTCGATGGAGCGCAGGGCATCGTCAACTCTGCCGCGCGCCACGAACGCCCGCGCCAAGCCAGCGATGTCGCCCGGATGCTGTTGCGCCCAGCCATCTGCAGTCGCGTAACCACCCAGGACGCGCAGCAGCAAACCGAGCGAGACGATGTCCTGGCGGTTGTGATCGACCACGTCCCGCAAGAGCTCACCGCGCCGCGAGCGCAGATATCCGAAATAACGCTCGGGGATAAGCGCTCCGGGCAGGTCGGCATGGCGCACGACGGCACAGACCGCGTCCTCGATCGTCGCCAATCGGGCGTTGCCCGTGCGGTGTTTCCACAGCTGTCTGGCCACCGGCAGCAGGTCGAGATGCCCGGCAAATAGCGGCGCCGCACGGCGATGCAATCGGAAGCGCGCCACCAACAGCGGCCAGTCGAAGGTACGGCCGTTATAGGTCACCAGCCAGCAGGCGGGCGGTAGGGCTTCGAGAAGCACATCGAGCAGCGCGTTTTCATCAGCGTGATCGGGCAGCAGTAGCTGGCGCACCGTGAAGGTGTCGCCCGCCCAGGTGCCGAGACCGACCAGGAAAGCGACGGTCCCCGCGGCCGTACCCAAGCCGGTGGTCTCCAGGTCGAGACACACCAGTGGTCGGTGCGACTCGATCCGGTAGGGCAGTTCAGCAAGCCCGGGGCGATCGATGGCCAGTTCCATTGAGCGCGAGACCGCCACGACGGCCCCCGAGCGGACGCGGATCACTTCGCCGTCGACCGCATGTGCCAGAGCGCGGGCATGGTCGGGCCGATTGGCTGGTGGTGGAGTCTCAGCCAGCCGACTTCCCGCCCGCAGCCGATCGAGCCGGCGGGAAAGAAGATCGGTTGTTCCAAGCGCCATTGCGGCAGGCTCTATGCCGTGAGTGCCACCTAGCCTGTCACGAGCTCGCGCAGCAGCCGCAACGACCACTCCTTGGCGAGGCCGTTGGCCTCGATGCGCGGCCCCACACAGGCCGGGCAACCCTCAGAGCAGCCGCATGATTCGACAAGACCGAGCGCCCCGGCGACCAACTCGGCGTGGCGGTCAAACAGCCGCGCGGCCAAGCCCACGCCGCCCGGCACAGAGTCATACAGGTAGACGACCGGCTTCTCCTGATGGGGCGAGCGCACCTGGGCGACCATGCCGATGTCGTGCGGATCGGCCATCAGCAGCACTGAAGCAACCGTCTGCATCGCTCGACCCGCACCGGCGAGGGCGACGTCCAGCTCTTCGCGCCGCCACGGATCGAATTGGGGCCCTAGCGCGACCCAGTACGAAGTCGTATGCAGCTCGCTTTCAGGCAGATGGATCTTGCCCCAGCCCAGGTTCTCATGGGTCTCGAGGCGCAGCTTCTTGAAGAGCGTCGCGATCGACGAAACCATCACCTCGCCGTG
>JBDTVN010000009.1:0-23770 GCA_040007155.1 Chloroflexota bacterium | reverse complement strand
AACACGCGCGTCGGCCAGATGACCAACTACGACAAGCTGACGATCGAGATCGAGACCGACGGCACGCTCACGCCTGAAGAGGCGCTCAGCCGTGCGGCTGAGATCCTGGTCGGCCAGTTCAGCCTGTTCACGGCCGCGGGCAAGGCGCTTGTCGCCGGCGAGGCCGGTGTTGCCGGCGCGCCATCCCTCCCGCCAAACATGCTCGACATGCCTATCGAAGAGCTGGACCTGCCGATGCGCGCCTACAACTCGTTGAAGCGCAACAACATCGTCAAGGTCGGCCAGCTGCTGCAGCTCCAGGACGAGGACCTTCTGCGGATGCGCAACTTCGGTAAGAAGTCGCTCGACGAGATGAAGGAACGTCTGCGCATGCGCGGCTTCCTGCCGCCCGATGATGGTTCTGGCGATGCGTCCGAATTCGATCCCGAGGACGCCCTGGGCGATATGGACGAGGACGAGTAGCCAAGTGGCTCACCGCATCGACGGCCGCAAGCTCAGTCGCAAGACCGGGCCGCGCAAGTCGCTCTTCAAGAACCTGATCGTGGCCGTGCTGCGCTACGAGCAGATCAAGACGACTGAAGCTCGCGCCAAGGAAATCCGCGGCCAGGTCGAGCATGTGATCACGCTCGCCAAGAAAGGCACGCTCGCCGCGCGGCGCCAGATCGTCGCCCAGTTGCCGGACGAGCCGCTCGTTATCGACAAGCTGATCAACGAGATCGCGCCCAAGTACGGCGACCGCACCAGTGGCTACACCCGCATCGTCAAGATCGGCCCACGCAACGGGGACGCGGCGCCAATGGTCCAGCTGGAGCTGGTCTAACTGACATGACGCCGGCCCGAACGGGCGGCATGGCCAAAGGCGACCGCAAGGTTGCCGCCAGCAAGAGCGCTCGAGAGAGCGTCTCCGTGCGGTATCGCGCGCGGGTCGAATACGACGGCACTGACTTCAACGGCTTTCAGGTTCAAACTGGCGGCCGCACGGTCCAGGGTGAGCTGGAAAGCGCTCTCAGCCGACTCTCCGGTGGAAGCCGGGTGGTCGTCGAGGGCGCCGGGCGAACCGACACCGGGGTTCACGCACGCGGGCAGGTGATCGCTTTCACCTACATCGGGCGGCTCGGTCGGAGAGAGCTACAGCAGGCCCTGGGGGCTGGCCTCCCAAACGACATAGGTTTGGGTCCGATCGTTTCGGTCGGAGAAAAGTTCAGCCCTCGCTACCAGGCCAAGCACCGGGAATACCGGTACCTGATCTGGAATGGGCCACGCAGCCCGCTGCGCGAGCGCCACGCACTTGGTGTACGCGAACGGCTCGATGTCGCAGCAATGGCTGCGGCGGCGAAGGTCTTCGTCGGTCGGCACGATTTCTCCGCGTTCGGTGGAGTTGATCGCCAGCCGGTGCGCACACTGACCAGGCTGAGTGTCATCCGCAGGGGCGACCTGATCACAGTTACGGTGGTCGGCGACGCATTCTTGCGGGGAATGGTGCGGCGCATTGTCGCGGCGCTGCTCCGGGTGGGCCACGCAAGAGCAAGTGCCAAGGACCTGGCGGACGCGTTACGAGAACACCGCCCGGCATTCCATGGTGAAGCGGCCGCTGCACGCGGCCTGACGCTCTGGCGAGTGCCAATGGGACCGCCTCGGAAGGCAAGAACTAGGCAAGAACAAGGGTAGACAAGGACAATCTGAAGTGATGAGCAGGACATACAGCCCGCGGGCTAGCGAGATCGAGCGAGACTGGTTCGTGGTCGATGCCACCAACCAGCGCCTTGGCCTGCTCGCGTCACGTATCGCCTTCATACTCGAGGGCAAGCACAAGCCGTCTTATGCGACGCACATCGACACTGGCGATCACGTCATCGTGCTCAATGCTGCGAAGATCGACGTTAGCGGCAAGAAGGCCGAGCAGAAGACCTACTCACGCCACTCGGGCTATCCCGGGGGCTACCGTGAGGAAACCCTCGGCGACCTGCTCACCCGGCGACCAGAAGAGGTCATCCGCCGCGCCGTAAAGGGCATGCTGCCGCGCAACACGCTTGGCGTGCAGCAGCTGCGCAAGCTGAAGGTTTACGCGGGCACTGATCACCCGCATGAGGCGCAGCAGCCGACGCCGCTGCCAATGAGAGGTTCGACCCGCTAATGGCTACTGCTGCAGGCACTTCGTTCTTCTATGGCACGGGCCGCCGCAAGACGAGCATCGCCCGTGTGCGCCTGCTCGCCGGTGAGGGCGAGATCGTCGTCAACGGGCGCACGCTCGAAGAGCACTTCGGCGGCGCAATCGACCTGAACGAGATCACGATGCCCTTCAAGGTGACGAGCACAGAAGGTCGCTACAACGCGATGATCAAGGTCGAGGGTGGCGGGCACCACGGCCAGGCCGGCGCGATCCGCCACGGCATCGCCCGCGCTCTGCTTCAGTCGGACCCAGAGGGTGCTCGACTTCCTCTCCGCCAAGCCGGCTTCCTCTCGCGCGACCCGCGCATGAAGGAGCGCAAGAAGTACGGCCTCAAGCGAGCACGTAAGGCCCCGCAGTACACCAAGCGCTGACGTTTTCGGCCGGTTGATGCGGCCGCCTGAATCGGCCTAGGCGCACCCATCCGCGAGTCACCTTCGGCATAGGCCGGTAGCGCCATTGCGGTCGCGCTATAGCGCGCCAGACTGGCCGTACATGGAAGACGTTTACGGGCGCTACGCGGAGGCGTTGCGTGCCGGCCACCAGTTCGCTGCGAGCGGGCAGCTCAAGGAAGCGCTGCGCTGCTATCGCGCCGCCACAGAATTGGCCGCTGACCGTGCCGTGCCGCACGTCGCGCAGGGGGGCACGCTGCTGCGCCTGGGTCAGAGCAAAGAGGCGCTGGCGGCGTACGACCGTGCCCTCGAGCTCGAGCCGAACGACGTTGACGCGCTGACCGGTCGCGCGGCGGCTTTGCTGGCCACGGGCAAGCGCGAAGAGGCACAGCAGGTCCAACAGCAGATTCAGGGCGGCCAGGTCGCGCGCACCGTGGGCGGCGGGACTGAGCTCTCGGCGGCGGACCGACACCTCGCGAGCGGCG
Source organism: Chloroflexota bacterium (assembly GCA_040007155.1). GTDB lineage: Bacteria > Chloroflexota > Limnocylindria > Limnocylindrales > CSP1-4 > JALYGJ01. The sequence goes on along the minus strand of JBDTVN010000009.1, from coordinate 20,726 downwards.
AGCAAGCACGCCTCGCGGGCAAACTCGACGCGGCGATCGACGCGTGGCTGGCCGAGTCGGCCGAGCATCGCGTCAACGGTCACCACGACGCCTCGCTTGATGCCTGCCTGCGCGCCTTGTCGCTCGACTCGTCTGTGCCGCGCGTACATCTCGAGATCGCGCGCGCGTGGATGGCCCGCGGCTGGCACGATCGCGCGCACGAGCGACTGCGTCTGCTCGATCGGTTGTTGGCGCTCCAGCCCGACAAGCATGTCGCGGCCGCCACCCGGGAGCTGATCGGGGGTTAGGCGCCCGATGTCACTGGCGTCCGCGCTGCGGTTATCCGACCGGGCAGCGTGGCTACAATCGCGCTGATGGACCAGCTCATCGAACTGGTCAAGAGCCTGCAGGTCCAGCCGATTGCGGTCCTGGACATCGGCTTGACCGCCCTTCTGATTTACGGTCTGTTCAGCGTGATCCGAGGCACGCGCGCGGTACGGCTCGTGATCGGCGTGACCGTGCTGTACGCGGTCTACGTGCTCGCCCAGGCCTTCGGCCTGCAGCTGCTGTCGCAGATCCTTCAGGCGGGCGCCGTGGTCGGCCTGCTCGCCGTGGTCGTCGTTTTCCAGCCGGAGTTGCGCCGGGCGCTCGAAAGAATCGGCCGCTTCGGGTCAATGGGCTGGCTCCTTGCGCCCGGGGCGCGGGCGGCTTCCGAACGAGTCGGAGCTGTCGTCGCCAAGACCGCTGTCGCGCTCGGAGCGCGCAAGACTGGCGCGCTGATCGTGATCGAGCGCGAGACTGGCTTGACCGACGCCGCCGAGACGGGCGTCATGATTGACGCCGAGCTGTCGGTCGAGCTGCTGCAGACGATTTTCACACCGCACTCCGCGCTCCACGACGGTGCCGCGATCGTCCGCCGTGAGCGGGTTGTGAGCGCGGGCGTTGTCCTGCCGCTGTCCGATAGTGGCGTGTATCGCGAGCGGTTTGGCACGCGCCACCGCGCGGCACTTGGTATCTCCGAGCAGACCGACGCGATCGCGGTCGTCGTCAGTGAGGAGACGGGCAGCGTGAGTCTCGTCGAGCGCGGCCGCATAGTGCGCGACCTCGATGAGCCCCGCCTGGCCAAGGCGCTGGTCGAACTGCTGGAAAACTCGCCGCTCACAGCGGTCAAGATCCCCGATCGGGTGCGCTTGCCCGAGCGGGCGTCGCAGATCTCGCGCAACATCAGTTCGCGTCGGCCGCGCCGGAGGAGGACGGAGCCGGTATCCAGCGCAGGCACGGGCAACAAACCGGAGTGAAGCGGGTGACCGACTTCATCAGGCGCAACTGGCCCCTCCGGCTGGGGGCGATCCTGCTCGCGACAGTGCTGTACACAGGGCTCGTCCTGGCGCAGAACGTGCGCACATGGACCGGCGATGTGCCGGTCGACCCGATCCGGCCACCAGCCGGTGCGACCCTGCTGTCCGACCCTGACCCGGTGAGGATGATTCGCTACCGGGCGCCACTCGACGTGGGCGTCCTCAGCCCCGACTCATTTCGCGCGACCGTTGACCTATCACGCGTCGCTGCCGTGCCCGGCGGCGATCCGGTCAGCGTCCCGGTCACGGTGGTTGCGCTGGACTCGCGTGTCCAGATCGTCGATTTCCAGCCACAAGCTGTACAGATCAGGCTCGATCCCGTCCAAGAGCGCGAGCTGCCGGTCACCGTCAGCCTGGGAAGCGTGGCCGACGGGTTGACGGTGGGGCCACCTCAGACCGAGCCGAGCAGCGTCACCCTGCGCGGCGCGTCGTCGCGCGTTGCGAGCGTCAGCCAGGTCGTGGCGCGCGTGACCATTGATGCGTCCGCGCTCAACGTCGACCGCGACGTCGAGCTGGTTGCCGCTGACGGCAACGGCAATGAGGTGCCCAACGTCGAGATCGATCCGGCACGAGTCAGAGTGCGCATCGCTGTCGCGCGCGAGCTGGCCAATCGCACGCTGCCTGTCGTACCCGTACTCAGCGGGCAGCTGGGCGTGGGCTACCGGATAAGCGCGATCACGGTCGAGCCGCTCGTTGTGACCGTCAGCGGTGAGGCCGCCACCGTAAGCAGGTTGCAGAGCGCACCGACTCTGCCCATCAGCGTTGCCGGGCGGACGACCGATTTGGAGGCGAACATCGGCCTGGACCTGCCGGCCGGGGTCAGCATCAATGGCTCCGACCAGGTCAAGGTGGTCATTACGATCGAGCATGTGCCGGTGCCGTCGCCGACGCCTTCGCCGACGCCTTCGCCGACGCCTTCGCCGACACCGCTGCCGTCCCCGTGACGAAGCTCTTCGGCACTGACGGAATCCGGGGCGTAGCCAACGTCGATCTCCAGCCCAAGCTGGCCTTCGATCTGGGTCGCGCCACTGCGTCGCGTCTGGTGGGCGCGGGAGGTTCGCTGCTGCTGGGGCAGGACACGCGCCGATCGGGCGACATGTTCGCTGCTGCCGTGGCCGCCGGCGCGCTGAGCCTGGGCGCAGACGTTTACCGACTTGGCGTGTGCCCGACTCCGGCGCTGGCCCACCTGACCGCCACGGGCCAGCACAAGGCCGGAATCATGGTCAGCGCGTCGCACAACCCCGCCCGTGACAACGGACTCAAAGTGGTCGATGAGCGCGGCCTGAAGCTCGACGATCCGGTCGAGGACGAGCTCGAGGCGCTCATCTTCCGTGCCGATGAGCTTGCTGGCCCTGATAACGCCGGCCTTGGCCGCGAGGTCAATGCCACCGATGCGCTCGAGGACTACGTCACGCATCGGCTGGCCATCGCCGCGCGCTGCCCCAGCTCGGCCAAGGTCGTGCTTGACTGCGCCAATGGCAGCGCCGGCGCCGTGGCGCCGCGCATCCTTGAAGGTGCCGGGGCGAGCGTTGACGCGCGCTTCAACGAACCGGACGGCCTGAATATCAATCTCGATTGCGGTGCCACCGTACCCCAGGCACTGGCCAGGATCGTGGCCCAAACCGGTGCCGATGTCGGCTTTGCGCTCGACGGCGACGCCGATCGTTGCGTGGCCGTCGACGAGCACGGCAGGGTGGTCGATGGCGACCAGCTGATCGGCGTCATCGCCCTCGATCGGCTCAGTCGCGGCGCCCTGGCCAACGGTATCGTCGTGGCCAGCGTGCTCTCCAACGGCGGTTTGGAGAAGGCTGTAACGGCCGCCGGCGGATCACTGAGGCGCACGCCAGTCGGTGACAAGTACATCCTTGATGGCATGTTGGTCACCGACGCACAGCTGGGCGGCGAGAAGAGCGGCCATATCATCGTGCGTGAGTACGCGTCGGCCGGCGACGGCATCGTGACCGCGCTCGAGGTCCTGGCAATCCTCGCCCGCAGCGGCAAGCGGCTGTCCGAGCTGGCCGCGCAAATACCGCTGTTTCCGCAGCAGCAACGCGCGATCGCGGTACGTCACAAGGACCAGTGGGAGGCAGATCCGACCTTTGCCCGCGCGGTCGAGGACGCGCAGCGGTCGCTGACGAATGGCGGCCGGTTGCTGGTTCGACCGTCGGGCACGGAATCGGCCCTGCGAATCATGGTCGAGGGTGAGGACGAGGCACAGGTCGCTGCGCTCGCTGACTCACTCGCGGCTTTAGCGGCTGAACGCCTAAACTAGCCCGCTCCCACGCTGGTCGTGTAGCGCGCGGAAGGAAGACTGAAGGTATGTGCGGAATCGTCGGCTATATCGGACCGCGCCAGGCGGCGCCCATCCTGCTCGAGGGGCTCGCTCGGCTTGAATATCGCGGCTACGACTCGGCCGGCATCGCCCTGGTAACGGCCGGTGGCGAAATGTTCGTCGAAAAGCGCGCCGGCAAACTTCAGAACCTGCGCATGGCGCTCGCCGAGGATGGCACGCCCGCCGCGGCAATTGGACTCGCGCACACGCGCTGGGCGACGCATGGCCGGCCGAACGACATGAACGCGCACCCGCACACCGACTGCTCAGGCCAGATCACGGTCATTCACAACGGCATCATCGAAAACTTCAAGCAGTTGCGCGACGATCTCGAGGCGCGCGGCCACAAGCTCGAGTCGGAAACGGATACTGAGGCACTCGCCCACCTCATCGAAGAGGCGTACCACGGTGATATCGCCGACGCCACTCGGGCCGCGCTGCTCCAGGCGGACGGCGCCTATGCCGTGGCCGTGATGCACGCCGCCGAACCCGACCGGCTCGTTGGCGCGCGTATGAACGTGCCGCTCATCGTTGGCTTGGGCGAAGGCGAGAACTTCCTGGCGTCCGATGTCGCCGCAGTGCTCGCGCACACGCGCAAGGTGATCTTCCTCGAGGAAGGCGACGTCGCCGACATCACCGCCGCGACGGTGACCGTGACGGGACTCGACGGCTCGCCGCGCGAACGAGTTGTGCAAACGATCGACTGGTCTATCGAAAAGGCCGAGAAGGGCGGCTACCCGCACTTCATGTTGAAGGAGATGCACGAGCAGCCCGAGGCGCTGCGCGCGGCGATTGCCGGGCGCGTACATGACTCGACGATCGAGCTCGACGAGCTCGAGCCTCTGGCCGCGCGACTGCGCGAAGTCGAGCGCGTCGAGTTCGTGGCGTGCGGCACCGCCAATTACGCCTCAGCGGTTGGCGCATACATCTTCCAGGACTGGCTGCACATTCCGGCACGCTGGAACATCGGCTCCGAGTTCCGCTACTCGCCGCCGCCGCTCGACGCCAAGACGCTTGTCGTCGCAGTCACCCAGTCGGGCGAGACGGCCGACACGATCGCGCCTACGCGTTACGCCCGTTCGCAGGGCTGCCCGATCATCGCCATCACCAACACCGTCGGATCAGCGATCACGCGCGAGGCAGACGCGGTTCTGTTCCTGCAGGCCGGGCCTGAGATCTGCGTCCTCGCGACCAAGACGTTCGCCACCCAGGTGACGACGCTCGTCCTGCTCGCGGCAGCCATGGCCAAAATGCGCGGCCGCCTGCCGCGCGAACGCGAGCTGCAGCTCGTGGCCGAGTTGCGCGCGCTGCCCGACAAGGCTGCCCGGGCGCTGGTCCTGGCGGAGCCTGCAAAGGAGCTTGCGCGGCGCTACATCAACTCGCGCGGCTTCATGTTCGTCGGCCGTGGCATCGGCTACCCGGTCGCCCTCGAGGGAGCGCTGAAGCTCAAGGAAGTCAGCTACGTCCATGCCGAGGGCTATGCAGCCGGCGAGCTCAAGCATGGCCCAATCGCGCTGCTCGACGTCGAGGTGCCGCTCGTCGCCATCGCGACCCGCTCGGCGATCCAGGACAAGGTCATCAGCAACGTCATGGAGAGCCGTGCGCGCGACGCGAAAGTGCTCGCCGTCGCGACCGAGGGTGACGAGAAGATGCGCGACTTTGCCGACGACGTCCTCTGGGTGCCCGAGACGATCGAGGAGCTGAGCCCGGTGCTGGCGGCGATCCCGCTCCAGCTTTTCGCGTACTACACCGGTGTCGCCCGCGGCACGGACATCGACCAGCCGCGCAACCTCGCGAAGTCGGTGACGGTCGAGTAGTCTGCGGCGCCTATGGCGCTTGCTGGCGGCCCGCCGGTGCCCGAGGGCACAACTGAGCTGGGCATCGACATCATCAAGGTCGAGCGCATCGCGGCGGCGCTCAAAAAGTTCGGCGACCGCTTCCCGCGACGCGTCCTGACCGAATCCGAGCAGCGCTACGTCCGCAACCGGCCGCAGAACTTCGCCGGGCGCTGGGCGGCCAAGGAAGCTGTCTCCAAGGTCCTTGGTCTGGGCGTCCGTGGCGTCGGTTGGACCGAGATCGAGATTGTTCGGCTGCCGACCGGCGCCCCGACGATCCGACTTTCCGGTAGAGCGAAGAGACGCGCGGAGCAACTGGGCATGGGCCGTATCGCGGTCTCGATTTCGCATGAAGACGATTACGCCGTCGCGATTGCATTCGGCGTCCGCGCCCAGGGCGGCGCCTACATCTTCCCGGTCGACATCGATGAGCGTCTCAACGCGCGCGAAAAGCAGATCCTGGCGCGGATGGAGCGACTGCGCGACCTGGATGCTGAGGCGCGCAAGGGCTGAGCGCGATGGCCCTCGATGCCGCGACCTGCGCCGCGCTCCTGCCCGACCGACCGACCGACGGCCACAAGGGAACGTTCGGTTCGCTGCTGTGCGTGTGCGGGTCGCTCGACTATGTCGGTGCGGCGCTGCTGTGCGGCCTCGGCGCCGCGCGCGCCGGTGCCGGAGTCGTGACGCTGGCTGTCCCGCCGAGCTTGCAGCCGGTTGTCGCCGGACGCGTGCCCGAGCTCGTGACCATGGCCCTGCCCGAGCGGCCCGCCGGTCGCGGCGCGGACTCGCTCGAGGCGACGTCGATGATCGACGCCAGGGCGCCCGACGGCCTGGTCATCGGCTGCGGCATGGCCGATAGCGAGGGCAACCGCGAGCTGGTGATGCGGCTGTTGGCGTCGGGCGGCGCGCCAGCGGTACTTGATGGCGGCGCGCTGACGTTGCTGGCGCGCAGCGGCAGGTGGTGGGCCGCGAACAAACGCGCCTGCGTTCTAACGCCGCACCCGGGCGAGTTCACGCGGATCATGGGCGCGCCACCCGGCGTTGGTGACGAGGGCCGTGAGGCGTCGGCGATTGCTGCCGCCGAACGGTTCGAACAGGTCATCGTGCTCAAGGGCGCGCGCACGGTCATCGCGACGCCCGACGGCAAGACAGCCGTCGCGCCCTTCGCCAACGCGGCTCTGGCGACGGCCGGATCGGGCGACGTGCTCGCGGGCACGATCGGCTCACTCCTGGCGCAGGGCCTGGCGCCGTTCGACGCAGCGCGCCTTGGCGTCTGGCTCCATGGCCGGGCGGCGCAGCGGATTAGCGAACGGCTGGGCGACTCGGGCCTGCTCGCGTCCGATTTGCCGTACGAGATTGCTGTAGCGCGGCACGAGCTGGTCGCGTCGCGGTGAGCGGCGCGTCAGTCGATGAACGCCTCGCCGCGGCCGGACTCCCGTCGCTGCCGCGACGCGTCTGGGCCGAGATCGATGAGGATGCGCTCGCGGGCAACCTGGCGGCGGTGCGCGAGCTGATCGGGCCAGACATCGAGCTGAACGCGGTCGTGAAGGCCGACGCGTACGGTCATGGCCTGGTGCCTGTCGGGCGCGTCTTCGAGCAGGCCGGCGCCGATCGGTTATGTGTCGCGGGCATCGACGAGGCGACGGCGTTGCGCGCCGCCGGAATTGCCCTGCCAATCCTCATCCTGTTCCCAGTCCCACCCGGCGACGCGGCCCGCGCCGCGCGCGCGCGCTTCGAGATCGTTGCCGCCGATGGGCCGACCATCGCAACGACCCTCGACGCCTGGTCGAAGCAACGCGCTGCCAGTGACCCCGTGCTGAATGTCCATCTCGAGGTCGAGACAGGCCTGGCACGCGGCGGCTTCGAGCCCGACGACGTCGGCGCCGTCGCCCAACGCATCGCTGCCACGCCGAGCACCAGGCTGGCGAGCCTCTGGTCGCACCTGGCGCGCGCAGAGGATGTCCGCGCGACCAACGCCCAGATTGCGGCTTTCGAGCGCGCCACCGACCACATCCGCCAAGCCGGGTTGCCGGTGCCGCCACGCCACCTGGCAGCGACAGGAGGTCTATTCGCTGGCCAAGTCGAGCTCTACGAGGGTGTCCGTATCGGCCTTGGCCTGTACGGGCTGATGCCCGAAGGCTTTCCGGTGGCAGAGTCGGCCGTTTCGGCCTTGGCCAAGCTCAGGCCGGCTATGTCGGTCAAATGCCGCCCGCTGCGCGTCGCCGACTTTCCCGCCGGCACGCCGGTGAGCTATGGCGGGCTGTGGACGACGAAGCGGCCGTCGCGCATCGCCACGCTGCCGATCGGTTATGGCGACGGCTGGGCACGGGCCTATGGGCCACTCGCCGGGGCGCTGGTGCGCGGCCACAAGGTGCCGATCGTGGGCAGCATCGCCATGGACGCGGTGATGGCCGATGTGACCGACGTTGGAGATGTGAGCGGTGCGGATGAGTTCGTCCTGATTGGGTCCCAGCACAACTCGGAGATCGTGACAAACGAGCTGGCGCGGGTGCGCACCACCATTCCGTGGGAAGTCGTCACGAGCATGGCTTACCGCCTACCCCGGGTGTACCATGCCGGGCCAGTACTAAAGGGCCTGCGCACACTTGCGGGGGAGGCCCGGGTCGGCTTCATCACCGGGAATCGGCACCGTCTCTAGGGAGATCCATGAGCGAATACGGTTCGACCAACGAGCTGACCTTTGAGGACCCCGTCGAGTCCCTCGCGCGCGAGATCCAGCTGTACGGCATGACCGGTCCGGCCATGATGTTCCTGGAGGCCAGCCGGCCCTATCGGGCGCTGGGCAGCCAGGCGATGGTCTTTTTCGACCCCGTCTTGCGCACCATCTTTGGCAGCGGCTCGAACGCCATGCAGCGCGTGCTCGCCGACGAGGGCGGCATCGAGCGCCTCATTGAGCGGCTCGAGGAGATCGACGAGGAGCCCGGTTACGACGCCTGAGTAATCAGGCTTCGCGCACCTGGGCTTGGGCCAGTTATAGAGGGCTTCATGAAACAGGTAGCTCCACTCTGAGCTGAGCCTGCTCGCGCGTGACCCATTTCATGGGCTCGACACTCCTGTTCGGGTAACGTGACGGGGTGACCGATATGCGCTCCCGCACGCACGCTCCGGCAGTGGCTGTGACGACTCACTCTAGCGACGAGACGCGCGACTTCGCGGCGTCTTTGGCGGCCGTGGCGCAGGCCGGCGACCGCATCGCGCTGGTCGGGCCACTGGGTGCCGGCAAGACGCAGTTCGCCAAGGGTTTCGCAGCCGGCTTGGGCGTCAAAGAGGTCGTGAACAGCCCGAGCTTCACGCTCATGGCCGAGTACGCCGGACGGCTGCCGCTCTTCCACCAGGACCTGTACCGGCTGACCAGCGCGGAGGAAATCCTCGGCGGCGGCATGGTCGATGAGCGCGGCCTCGATGGCGTCACTCTGTTCGAGTGGGCCGAGCGGCTGCCGAGCGAGCTTGATCCCGGTCGGCTGACGATCGTCTTCGAGGTCCTGGGCGATGACGAGCGGCGCATCTCTGTGCGCGACTTCAGCCCGGAGCAGCAGCGCTACCTGGATGCAGCGGTTGGCTGGGCCGCGGGTCAGGGTCAGCGATGATCCTCGTTCTTGACACGGCCACACGTCGACCTGTTGTCGCGCTCGCTGACGACGACGGCATGGTCCTCGCCGAGCGGACGTGGGAGAGCAAGCATCATCGCGGCGAGGAGCTGCTAGGGCGACTCGACGAGGCGATGGCCGAAATCGGCGCCCGACCGCACGACATCACCAGCATCGTGGTTGGCACAGGACCAGGCTCTTTCACCGGCCTGCGCATCGGCCTTGCGACCGCCAAGACCATCGCCTATGCGATGTCGATCCCGGTCGTCGGCGTCTCGAGCACGCGCGCCCTGGCGCTCGCCGCCGCGACGGCAAATCCGGCGCTTGGCGAAGTCACGGTCGCGCTGCCGGCCGGCGCTGCGGATCGCTACGTGCATCGCTTCCAAATGAGCGCTGGATTGCCGGTCGAGACAGGTCAACCTGAATTGGTTGCCACACCAGCGGCGGCGGAAGAGCTCGACGGCGAGCAGGTCAGCGGATTGGCCACGGCGCTGGCACGCCTTGGCGCGGCCGCGTTGAGCGCCGGCGAAAGCGCTGATCCGCAGACGCTCGTGCCGGCCTACGTCGCGCTGCCGCGCGGCATCGCCGCCGCCGCGACAGAGATGACATGGTCGCCCGACCTCCGCTGAAATTACGGGTCGGGCCGATGCGGCTCGAGGACGTAGCTGATGTGCACAAGATCGAGAGCTCAAGCTTCCCGACGCCGTGGCCTGACTACGCCTTTCGCCAGGAACTGCAGACCAACCGTCTCGCGCATTACCTGGTGGTCAGGTCAGGCCGCGAGGCGGTCGCTTACGGCGGCCTGTGGCTCCTGGTCGACGAGGCGCACATCACGACGATTGCCGTGCTGCCCGAATGGCGTCGGCATGGCATCGGCGGCCGATTGATGGTCGGGCTCATTGACGTCTCATTGACCTTGAACGCGCGCGTCGTCACCCTCGAGGTGCGGCTCTCCAACCGTCCTGCGCGCGACCTGTACGCGCGCTTTGGCTTCAAGCCTGTCGGCGTCCGTCCGCGCTACTACTCCGACAACGGCGAGGACGCGCTGATCATGACCACCGACCCGCTGAGCGACGCGACGATGCGAACGCGCATCACCGAGATGCGCCAGCGCTATACGGAGACCCCGGCGTGACGGCGAAGGGCCTGATCCTGGCGGTCGAGTCATCATGCGATGAGACCGCTGTCGCGGTCGTGCGCGATGGCCGGCGCATCCTGACCAACGTCGTTGCGTCCCAGGTGGCCCTGCACAGTGCGACGGGCGGCATTGTGCCCGAGGTCGCCGCTCGCGCCCACCTGCGCTGGATGATCCCGGTGCTGGAGCAGGCGCGCCTCGAGTCGGGCATCAGCGACTGGTCTGAGCTTGAAGCGGTTGCTGTGACCGAGGGGCCGGGGCTCGCCGGTTCGCTGTTGGTCGGCATCACTATGGCCAAGACCTTGTGCTGGCTGTACGACTTGCCGCTGGTGCCGGTCAACCATCTCGAGGGTCACATCTACGCGGCATGGCTGCTAGATCCTGACGAGGAAGAGAAGCCGGAGCCCGAGTTCCCGCTGGTGGCCCTCGTCGTCAGTGGCGGCCACACCTTCCTGGTCGAGATGGCCGACGGCCTGCGCTACCGACTCCTGGGCCAGACCGTGGATGACGCGGCGGGGGAGGCGTTCGACAAGGTCGGCCGTCTGCTTGGTCTGCCTTACCCGGGCGGCCCGGCGATCATGAAGGCGGCCACCGGGGCGACCGCGCGCGACCGCGTCTTCCCGCGCGCGTGGCTGGGCGACACATTTGACTTTTCGTTCAGCGGCCTCAAGACCGCGGCACGGCGCGAGGTCGCCAAAGAGCTCGGTATCGATGTCAAGAACATGGGCTCCGACGGTCAGGACCTACCACAACAAGCGGTGAGTGAGCTTGCATTCGGCTTCCAGGACTCGGTCGTCGATGTGCTCACTTCCAAGACGCTGCGCGCGGCGGAAGGTGTCGGCGCGCGAACCATCGTCGTCGGTGGGGGAGTGGCCGCGAACTCTGTCCTGCGCAAGTCGATCGAGGATGCCGCGCAATCACGCGGCATCAGGGTCGTCGTGCCGCGGCCCGGGCTGTGCACCGACAACGCGTCGATGATCGGCGCGGCAGGTTTCTTCCGCGCCCGAGCCGGGGCACGCGCCGGGATCGATCTGACGGCCAAGCCTTCGCTGAAGCTGGCAGTGCCGGAGCCTGCTTGAGCCGCGCACCTTCCGATGCGCCGCGCGGTGCGGAGCAGACCGCGCGGTTTCTGCGCCAGCACGGCCTGACGCCGCGCAAGAGGCGCGGCCAAAACCATCTGGTCGACCTCGCGGTTCTCGACGACATCGTCGCGCTCGCCGCGCCGCCGGCCGGCCGGCACATCCTCGAGATCGGGCCCGGGCTTGGGGTACTGACCGCCGCGCTATTGGAACGTGGTGCGGAGGTGACGGCGGTCGAGGTCGATGCCAGGCTGGCGGCACACCTGCGCAGTCGGTTCGAACGGGAAATCGGTGATGGCTCGCTGCATCTCGTTGAAGCCGATGTCCTGGATACGCCGATGACTGACCTGGCCAACGCTCCGTGGGATCTGGTCGCGAACCTGCCCTACAGCATCACCAGCCCAACGATGCATCACGTCCTCGGGAGCGAGCCGCGGCCCGAGCGTTTCGTGGTGATGCTCCAGCGCGAGGTTGCCGAACGGATAGCGGCGCGGCCAGGCGACATGAGCTACCTCAGCGTCTTCGTCCAGTACCACGCTGACGTGCGCGTAGCGCGCCTCGTGCCCGCAGAGGCGTTCGAGCCCGCGCCCGAAGTTCAGTCAGCGGTGCTCGTGGGCGAGACCCGGCCGAGGCTGCTGGGCGAGGACGCGGAGGAGCAGTTGTGGCGCCTCGTCCAGGCTGGCTTTCGCGAGCGCCGCAAGATGCTTCACAACGTATTGCCGCGACAACTGCCCGCGGTTGGCCGCGAGCGCTTCGAAGTCGCGCTGCGATCAGTGGGCATCGCGACGAACAGGCGGCCGCAGACAGTTTCAGTCGAGGAGTGGCTCGCGCTCGCGGCCGCCCTGGGCCCGCTCGACTGATGCACGCCAATCCGCGCGCCAAGATCAACCTGACGCTGTCGGTCGGACCGCGCGGCCACGACGGCTACCACCCGCTCCAGTCCGTGTTCGTGCGCGTTGGCTTGGCCGACGAACTGGTCGTGGGCTTCGCTGAATCCGGCGCGGACACGCTGAGTGTTACCGGCCTGCCTGGCTGCCCGACCGACGGCAATCTCGTGTTGCGCGCGTTTGCTGCCGTTCGCCGCGTTACCGGCCAGAACCTGCCACCGCTTGTTGCGAATCTCGACAAGCGCATCCCGATGGCCGCGGGTATGGGCGGCGGCTCGTCCGATGGCGCCGCCGCCATTGAGATTGCGGAGTCGATGTGGGGCCTTGGCCTCGCGCCCCAGGTCCGCGCCGAGATCGAGCGCGAACTGGGCGCAGACGTGCCGTTCTTCGCGCACGGTGGCGAGGCGGCGCTCATCACCGGCCGCGGCGAGCAGGTTGAGCGTCTGGCGACGCTCGAAGGTGACCTCGGCGTGCTCCTCGTCACGCCGTCGGTCGCGCTGTCCACCGCGCAGGTGTTCGGCCGGTTCGATGACCTTGGCGAGCCCGCGTCATCGGCCCAAGTCAGTGACGAACTTGCGGCAGCGCTGCGCGCCGGCATGAGCGGCCCGGATCTGGTCGACTGGGCCGCGCGCCTGCGCGACGCCAACGATCTCTGGCCCGCCGCCGCGGCAATCGCGCCGGGCCTCGCAGCGCTGCGCGAATACCTTGAAGCGGAAACTGACCGTCCATGGCTCCTGACCGGGTCCGGCTCGACCCTGTTCGCCCTGTATCGGTCTGCAGACCAGGCGACCGCGGATGGTCAGCTGATCGTGCAGGCAGAATCGGAATTACTCCAAGGCGCGATCATCAGCGCTGTCACATTGAGCGGACCACAACCCCTTTGGAGGTATCCATGAAGAAGGTGATCTCGACGCCCGGTGCGCCGACCGCGCTCGGGCCGTATAGCCAGGGCATCGACACAGGTTCCATGGTCTTCGTCGCCGGCCAAATCGGGCGCGAGGCCGTGAGCGGCGAGATGCCTGACGGCGTGGAGGCTCAGACGACGCAGGCGCTGAAGAACATCGCCGCGATCCTTGAAGCCGCCGGCCTGTCGTGGGCAGACGTGGTCAAGACGACCTGCTTCCTGGCCGACATTGCCGACTTCGAGGCCTTCAACGGCGTCTACAAGACTTTCGTGGTCGAACCATTCCCGGCACGCTCGACCTTCGCGGTGAAGGACTTGCCGCGCAACGCGCGCGTCGAGGTCGAGGCAATCGCCGTCCGCAGCTAAGCGGAGCCGCCAGCCTCGTTTGACCGCGTATTCGGGCGGCCCTAGGGTTACGGGACTCTAGATGTCGCCCAAACAGCCCAAATCCGCCTCCGGCGGTGGTTCCGCCGCCGTGACGCGCCGGGGCACTCGAGCAGCGGCCGTGATCCTTGCCGCCGGACTTGGCACGCGCATGAAGTCGCGCACGCCCAAGGTGCTCCACCCGATCTGTGGCCGGCCCATGCTGGCCTACGTCGTTGACGCAGCCAGAGCGGCGACCAACGCCAAGCCGATCGTCGTCTATTCGCCCCAGACTGACGGGATTCGCGCGGCCTTTGAAAACGAGGCCGACTTCGCGCTGCAGAAGAGGCCGCAGGGGACGGGCGACGCACTGGCCGCCGCAGTCGCGGCACTCCCCAGGGACACGACCGAGATCGTTGTCCTGTCGGGCGACGTGCCGCTGATCGAGGCGGCGTCGGTGACGCACATGCTCGAGGCACGGCGCGAACATGACGCGCCCATGGCCGTCGCGGTAGTTGAGATGGAAGACCCGGCCGGCTACGGGCGCGTCCAGATCGGGCCGCGCGGCACGATCAAGCGCATCGTCGAAGAGAAGGACGCGAATGCCAGGCAGCGCGACAACCACGTGATCAACGGCGGCCTCTACGCCTTCGATGTCGTCTGGCTGCGCACGGCGATCCTACGACTCACGAAGTCACCGACCACGGGCGAGCTGTACCTGACCCAGCTGGTCGAGCTGGCCATGGCCGACGGGCACCCCGCCATCGCGGTCGACCAGCCCGATGAGTCGGACTGGGAATCAGAGCTCGCGGGCATCAACGACAGGGCCGACCTGGCGGAGATCCAGCTATACCTGCAATACACGATCCTGCAGCGGCTGATGACAGACGGGGTCAGCATCCAAGACCCGGGATCGGTAACCATCGAGGCCGAAGTGCAAATCGCCCAGGACGTGACCATCGAATCGAACGTCATCCTGCGCGGCAAGACCAGGATTGGCCGCGACACCGTGATCAAGTCGGGCAGCCAGCTGATGGATGCGAAGGTCGGTGAGCGCTGCGTGGTTTGGTCCAGCGTGATCGAGCAGTCGGAGATCGGCGACGACGTCAAGGTTGGTCCTTTCGCTCATCTGCGCGGCGGCACCCTCGTGGGCGATGGCGCTGAGATCGGTAATTTCGCCGAGCAAAAGAACACGCGCTTCGGCGCCAGCTCGAAACAGCATCATTTCTCATATCTGGGTGACGCCGAGGTCGGCAAGAAGGTGAACATCGGCGCCGGGACGGTCACCGCCAACTACGACGGCGAGCGCAAGCACAAGACCATCATCGGTGACGGTGCGTTCATCGGCAGCGATTCCATTCTGCGCGCACCCCTGACCGTGGGCGAGGGCGCATACACCGGCGCCGGCTCCGTCGTCACCAGGGATGTGCCGCCGGGCAAGCTCGCCGTGGGCGTGCCGGCGCGGATCAGGGAGCGTCTCGTCCGCAAGGGCTAACCCATGGAAATCCTCATCATCGCCCTGCTAATCCTGCTCAACGCCCTGTTCGTCGCCGCGGAGTTCTCGCTCGTCCGCGTTCGCCGCACACGGATACAGCAGCTTGTAGAAGAAGGCAGCCGCGGCGCGCGCCGAGTCGAGCGACTGGTGGCGCAGCCGGGACGCTTCCTGGCGACCATTCAGATCGGCCTGACATTCGTCGGCTTCCTGGCCGCGACCTTTGCCGGAGCGAGCCTCGTGGGCAACCTGACGGAAATCCTCAAGGGCGTGCCCGCGCTCCAGCCGCAGGCGGAGCTCCTCTCGCTGCTGGGCGTCACCAGCCTGGTCAGCCTATTCACCATCCTGTTCGGCGAGCTCGTGCCCAAGGCCGTCGCCTACGCCCACGCTGAGCGGCTGGCCTTCATCTTTGCCGCGCCGATCGACGTCCTGGGCCGCGTTCTGGCGCCGCTCGTGTGGTTACTGACATCGCTCACCCAGGTCATCGCGCGGCTCTTCGGCGTCACCGACAAGCAACAGGAACAAGTCACGACCGAAGAGCTGATGATCCTCATCGAGCGCGGTTCGGAGCAGGGCACGATCGAGGCTGAGGAGCAGCAGATGATCGGCGCGGTGCTCGAGCTGGGCGACCAGCGCGTGCACGAGGTCATGGTGCCGCGCATTGATATCTCAGCGTTGCCGGTAACCGCGACCCTCGATGAGATGGTCGAGACAATCGTCCGCGGAGGCCATTCGCGTGTTCCGATATTCGAAGGCTCGATCGACAACGTCGTAGGCATTCTCTACGCCAAGGACCTACTGCCATTCCTGACCACGCGCGAACTGCCGACGATCAAGAAGATCCTGCGCACGCCGCTGTTTGTGCCGGAGTCCATTTCGGTCGACGATCTCTTGCATGGCCTCCAGCGGCGTCGGGTGCACATAGCCATCGTGATCGACGAGTACGGTGGCACGGCAGGGCTGGTGACCATTGAGGACCTGCTCGAGGAGATAGTGGGCGAGATCCAGGACGAATACGACGCTGAAGAGCCGATGGTCGAGGAGCTTTCCGAAAACGAAGCACGTCTCGACGGACGGGCGAGCATCGACGATCTGACCCATCACTTCGGCATTGAGCTCAACAGCCAGGACCGCGAGCAGTACGACACAGTCGGCGGGTTGGTTTACCACGAGATAGGCGGCGTGCCGGTGGTCGGCGACACTGTTGACGTCGACGGCCTGACACTGACCGTGGAGTCAACCGATGGCCGGCGCGTAGGCAAGGTCCTGGTGGTGCGCAAAGCTTCTGCGGGCGCGAACCCAACCGATGAGGCTGAAGCCTCGTAAGGGCGGTCAGGCGCTGATCGCCGAAACCACGATCAGGCGGAGTCGCTCGAGCGCCTCGTGGCCGACGACGCCAGCAGAAGCAATCTTCTCAAGCGCAGCGTCGCGCTCAGTGAGTGACCGCTCGCGCGTGTACTCGCGGCCCCCGGAGCGCTCGATGATGGAGCGTGCCTCCTGGATCGCGCCCATGTCGGCGCTGGTCATGGCCAGGATTTCACGCAAGCGTTTCTGGTCGGCGGCCGGAGCGTGCTCCAGCGCATAGATAACGGGCAAGGTCTTCTTGTGCTTGGCCAGGTCGGACGGTTCCTTACCGGTTAGTTCCTCATCGCCCCAGATACCCAACAGATCGTCATTGAGCTGGAAAGCCACGCCGAGCGACCAGCCGAAGCCACGGTAGGCATTGACCACCGCCTGATCATCGGTCGCGAGCATCGCGCCTGCCTGGACCGACGCCGCGATGAGCGCCGCGGTCTTGCGGCCGATCATGTCGAAGTAGAACTCGACCGAAAGGTGCTCGTCGTGCTCGGCACCCCAGATGTCCATGAACTGGCCCTCGCACAGGGCGAGGCAGGTCTCGTCGTAGAGCCGCATCAGCGCGAGCACCTTGGAGTCACTGAATCCGAGCTCCGTCAGGCGATGCAGGGCCATGCGCGACAGCGTGAACAGCGTGTCGCCGGCGTTGATTGCCTGGGCCACGCCGTACACCGTCCACAGCGTCGCGCGGTGGCGGCGCTCGACATCGCGGTCTTCGATGTCGTCGTGCACGAGCGAAAAGTTGTGGCCCAGTTCAACCGCCGCAGCACCTGGTAGGGCCGCGTGGTGATCGCCCGTGAGCGACTCGTAGGCGAGCAGTCCCAGCAACGGCCGCAAACGCTTGCCGCGCGTGTGCCCTGCGCTGTCATCGTCGAGACCCAAGTGGTAACGAACCATCTCGTACAGCGCGCCCGTGCGCTCGTCCTGGGCGAGACGGATGACGCCAAGAATCTCGGTCTCCGTGTCGGCTATGAGGCCATCGAGATCGGGTGACGTCAGCACGCGCGGAGGATAGTGGGTCGTCTCGGTCTGGCTCATGGATACATGATACATGGCGGTAACAAGTATGACTGTCCACGGCGAGGTAGTGGGCGGCGTAGCCTTGGGCGGTGCCGATGCCGCGGATCTACCACACCGAGGCCATCGTGCTGTCCCGATTCGAGTTGGGTGAGGCCGACCGCGTCCTGACCCTGCTCACGCCGCATGACGGCAAGCTCAAGGCGATCGCCAAGGGCGTTCGCCGGCAGCGGTCGCGCATCGGCGGAGCGGTCGAGCCGTTCGCCGAGCTGTACCTGGTCTTGGCGCGCGCGCGCACGTTCGACGTCATCACGTCGGTCAGCGTCAACCATGCCTGGCTGTCGCTCCGGGAGCGGCTCGAGTCGACCGCAACGGCGTGGTACCTGGCCGAGCTGGCCGAGCGCGCGGTTGAAGAGCGTGCGTTCGCCTACCCGGTGTATGCGCTGCTCAAACGCGCCTATCAGCTGCTTGACGACGGCATGGCCCCAGGCCGCGTGGCGCGCTGGTTCGAATATGGGCTCGCTGACGCGCTGGGCATGCGGCCGGAGGTCGAGCGCTGCGTCGAATGCGATCGCACGCTCGAACCTGACGAGGAGTTCCGCTGGGTACCGACCCTGGGCGGGACGCTGTGTTCGAACCACCCAGCCCCCGCGGCCGAGGTAGCGCCGCTCTCACTGGCGGCGCTCAAGCTGCTGCGCGCTTACCGCCGACTGGACATCGAGGCCATCGCCGGGCTGCGCCTGCCGGTTGCGGTGGAAGCCGAGGTCGAGCTGTCGCTGCGCCGTTTCATTCGGGCCGTACTCGAGCGTGAGCCGCGCTCGTTAGCGTTCCTCGACGAGGTCCGCGCGCGTCGGCCACAAGTCGCAGTTCCCATGGAAGTGGCCGCGCACGAGGTACTTCCCACGGGCTAGCCACTCGGTCATCATGGGCGGCAGCCGTATAACCCAAGATTTCTAAGGGGAGGTTGTTCTGATGAGCAGTCGTTTCGTTGCCGCGCTTGGCTTCGCGCTCGTAGTCGGTGCCCTGGTCGTTGCCCCGGTGAGTGCATCAACGACGATCGGTCCCACGTGCAGTGGCACATGCGGAAATTACGCGACATACGACCAGAACGGTGGGCCGTATGGCGCCATCTGCAAGTACGAGACCGGCAGTTACGACCTCGATTGGATCAAGGTCAACCCGCCCAAGATGTATGGCCCATATGGAGCCAGCACCAAGGTCCAGTGGAAGTTCAACATTCTCCGTTCGAAGAACTTCGGCGGCTCGTACACCGGCATCTACAACGCGTCGTGGCAGGCCGACACGGCCAGTAGCGGAGCTGCGGCAAACAGCTTTACAACCAGGACATGGAACGCGCCGGACCCCAATCCCATCGGCTGGTTCAAGGTGCGCATCCTGCTCCGCTGGAAGAACGCCGCGGGCCATACGGTTGGCAATGCCAAGGTTGAATACGACCACTATCAGGGCAAGTGGAACGGCAATGTGGACGACCGCAGCGGCAACGACTACTGCCTCCAGGACTGGTAACGGAATCACCTTAGGCAGCGCATAGCTGTGGGCCCGGCCGGCAACGGTCGGGCCCTTTTCGTGCCCGCTTTTACCGGCTCGTTTGTCAACGGCTTCAAGCAGATGGGGTGTGCTACGGTCCGATAACTTGGGCCGTGCCTCCATTGGCACGCGCTGGAGCGCCGGCCGGCCCTGCATGTGTGGGTCGAGCGGTGAATTGCAAGGACGCGCTCACTGACACCAGACGGAGGTCAATTGAACAGACGATCGACGCGCGGCATCCTCATCGCGTTTGCGTTCGCACTGGGCTCGATCGTCGCCGCCGCACCGGCCGCGGCCGAGACTGTGGTTCACCCGTGCACGGGGACCTGCGGCTCCTGGGAGGTCGACGACCAGGGACCAAGCGGTCCCGCGGGCGCGAATTGCCGCTACGAGACGGCAAGCCAGGAGCTCGACACCATCTCCGTGCGACCACCTCTGATGTTCGGCACCTACACGGCTACCACCCGAGTCGAATGGCGCTTCAAGATCCGCCACTCGAATTCGTTCAGCGGGCACCGCGCAACGATCTTCACCAGCTCATGGCAATCTGCGATGGCCGACAACTCCTTCCCCGCCCGCGTCGGCCACGGCTTCTCGCGGCGATACTGGTCGGCATCAGAGAACCCAGTCGGCTACTACGCCGTCCGTGTCGAGATGCGCTGGTGGCACAGCGGCTCGGTCGAGGGCACGGCGCTCGTCCAGTACGACTGGTACAAGCTCCAGAACACGGGCTTCGGGGACGAGGTGAGCCCCGACCCGTACTGCTACCAGGTCGCCTGACCGTTCAGTCCGGCAAAATGGCCGGTCGTGCGAGAATCAAAGTTGCACGACCGGCCATGCCATGCGCCGGCACGCATACGGAGATCCCGTGAGCTCAAACCCTGACCCGGGGCCCGCAATCGCCAGCCTTGACACGATCGTTTCGCTCGCCAAGCGGCGCGGCTTCGTCTTCCCGTCATCGGAGATCTACGGCGGCATCAACGCCGTGTGGGACTACGGGCCGCTCGGCGTGGAGCTGAAGAAGAACGTCAAGAATGCTTGGTGGCGCGCGATGGTCCAGGAGCGGGACGACATCGTCGGCCTGGACGCAGGCATCCTGATGCATCCCCAGGTGTGGGTAACGAGCGGTCACGTCGCATCGTTCTCCGATCCGCTGGTTGAGTGCGCAGAGAACAGCCACCGCTTCCGACTCGACGAGCTGCCGGGCACGGACAACCTGACCGAGACCGACAAGCGCGACCCAACCGTGGTCGAGCGACTGAACCTGAAGTGCCCCACGGACGGCTCGAAGCTCGGCCCGCCGCGCCGCTTCAACTTGATGTTCAAGACGTTCATGGGCCCGGTCGAGGAAGACGCGAACGTGATCTACCTGCGACCCGAAACGGCCCAGGGCTCTTATGTCAACTTCAAGAACGTCCAGCAGTCGACGCGCAAGAAGCTGCCGTTCGGCATCGCCCAGATCGGCAAGAGCTTCCGCAACGAGATCTCGCCGGGCAACTTCGTTTTCCGGATGCGCGAGTTCGAGCAGATGGAGATGCAGTACTTCGTGAATCCCGCTGATGCCGCGCGCATCTTCGAGGAGTGGCTGCCGCGCCGCTGGGCGTGGTACACGGGTTACGGCGTGGCCGAGGAGCGACTGCGCTTGCGCGAGCATGAGCCCGACGAGCTGGCGCATTACGCGAAGAAGGCGATCGACGTCGAATATCGCTTCCCGTTCGGCTGGAAGGAGCTCGAGGGCATCCACAATCGCGGCGACTGGGACCTGTCGCGTCACCAGCAGGAGAGCGGCGAGAACCTCGAGTACTTCGATCCGGTCACGAACGAATCGTTCGT
>JBDTVN010000008.1:0-23803 GCA_040007155.1 Chloroflexota bacterium | reverse complement strand
TACATGGTCCGCGCGAGCTACGACCAGAAGCCTTACCGACGGATCTTGATGGAGACCTACGGCGCGCAGGTGACGGCCAGCCCCAGCCCCGACACCCAGTATGGGCAGTCGCTCCTGGCGGCCGACACGGGCCATCCCGGCTCGCTCGGCATCGCCATCAGCGAAGCCATTGAGGACACAGTCACCCATCCGGGGACGAAGTACTCGCTGGGCAGCGTGTTCGACTTCGTCCTGCTGCACCAAACGGTCATCGGCCAAGAGGCGATCGAGCAGATGGCCATGGCCGGCGAACAACCCGACGTGATCATCGGCTGCGTCGGCGGTGGTTCGAACTTTGCCGGGCTCGCCTTCCCGTTTATCGGCCAGCAGCTGCGCGGCGAGGCCGCTTATCGCGTCATCGCGGTCGAGCCGGAGGCCGCGCCGTCACTGACCAGGGGTCGCTACGAATACGACTTCGGCGATACCGGTGAGATGGCGCCGTTGGTCAAGATGCACACCCTGGGCCACGACTTCGTGCCCCCGCCGATCCACGCCGGTGGGCTGCGCTACCACGGCATGGCGCCGCTGGTCAGCAAGCTCGTCGACGACGGGCTGGTTGAGGCGCGGGCCGTTGGTCAGACCGCGACCTTCGAGGCGGGCGTCAAGTTCGCTCGTAGCGAGGGCATCGTGCCCGCTCCAGAGTCGAACCACGCAGTTCGCGTCGCCATCGACGAGGCGCTCGAGGCCGAGCGCGACGGCACGCCGCGCACGATCCTCTTCGGCCTCTCAGGCCACGGCCACTTCGATCTCGCCGCTTACGAGAAGTACCTCGCGGGCAACCTCGAGGACTTCGAATACGTGCCGGTCGAGCGCAAAGAAGCGGTGGCCGCTTAACCGCGCGTTCTCCTCACGGCTGGCCCCCGAATCCCCCCGGGGGCCAGCCCATTTCCATGGCTAGCCCATTACAGTCGGGGTTGCATGGCGACACCTGACGAGCTGGTACTGATCGTGGCGCGAGACGAGGTGCCGGGCGGGCTCGACTTCAGCGGCGTGGTTGACCGGCCGTTCGCGCCCGTCCTCGCGGCGGTCCAGACGAGCGGCCAGTTTCTGCCGCGCGGCAAGGTCGAGGACGACCCGACCAAGAAACAGATCATTCCGTACCTTGTTCTGCGCGACGGCGCGCGCATCTTCCTCATGAAGCGCACCAAGGCTGGTGGCGATGAGCGGTTGCATGACCGCTACACGATCGGCGTCGGCGGCCACGTCAATCCCGGTGACGGAGACGTGCTCGGCGGGTTGCGCAGAGAGTGGCGCGAGGAGATCGACGCCGACTTCGTCCCGGAGTTCGAGCCGATCGGACTCCTGAACGACGACTCGAACCCGGTCGGCGCCGTCCACCTGGGCCTTGTCTACGCGGCCGATGCGGCTGGTCGGCTGGTCGCAATCCGTGAAACTCACAAGCTGTCGGGCGAGTTCGTGGCCATGGCCGATGTCGCCGTGTTTGCCGACAAGCTCGAAACGTGGAGCGCTTTGCTGTTCGATTTCCTAGTAGGACGATAATCAACTCAGCAACATGAACACAAATAGGCTCCGGTCACGATTGCGCTGGCTGGGCCGCGCCTTCTTCGCCGTCTCCGCCGCGCTGTTGCTCACTGGCTCACTCCACGCCAGCGATTCTCAACCCCGTGTCGCCGTGCTGCCGGTGAGTGGCGTGATCGACCAGGTCTTGGCGGGCTACCTGCATGACGGCCTGGCCAAGGCCGCGAGCGATGGCTATGCCGCGGCACTGATCACCATCGATACGCCCGGCGGCGATCTGACCGCGACTCACTCCATCGTGCAGACGCTCCTGTCCGCGCCGCTGCCGGTGATCGTGTGGGTTGGGCCGGCGGGCGCACGCGCGGCGAGTGCGGGCACGTACATCACGCTCGCCGCGAACATCGCGGTCATGGCCGACGGCGCGCGCATGGGCGCCGCAACGCCCATCGACAGCAGCGGCGGCGACATCGGTGGCACCCTGGGCGAGAAGATCCTCCAGGACACAGAAGCGATGTTGCGCTCGATCAGCACCACGCGACAGCGAAATTACGACTTCGTGCTGACCACGGTCACCGAGTCGAAGGCCTATACCGCCGACGAGTGGCTCGCAGCCGGCAGCATCGATGGCCTTGCCCCGACGGTGGAGGCTGCAATTGCCTTTGCCAACGGGCGGAGCGTCACAGTCGGCGGTCAGTCGGTCGTCCTCAACCTCCTTGACGCTCAACTCGTTGACCTATCGATGAACCCGCTCCAGGGCCTGCTCCACCTCGTGTCCGACCCGAACGTGGCGTTCATCCTGTTCACGCTGGGCTTCTACGGCCTGCTGTTCGAGCTCCAGAATCCGAACTTCGTCACGGGGACGCTGGGCGCCACGGCGCTCGTCCTCGCCTTCATCGGCTTTGGCAGTCTGCCACTCAACATTGCCGGGCTGCTCTTGATGGGTATCGGCATGGTGTTGTTCATCGTCGACCTGCACGTGACCAACCACGGCCTGCCGACTTTGGCCGGACTCGTTGCCTTCGCGCTGGGCGCCGGCGCGCTGTACACGACGCCGGGTGATCCGGTCGGCCCGGTCGTTCACGTCGCGCTGCCGGTCATCGTGACGATGGTCGTCATCACCGGGCTGTTCATGGGCTTGATCGTCTTGGCCGCCATGAAGACGCGCAACATGACGACAGCCCAGGGCCTCATCGGCGCCGGGCTGCCACACAACTTGACTGGTGAGGTGCGCCGACCGCTGACGCCGATTGGGTCGGTCTATGCTGGCGGCGAGGAATGGACAGCAAGAACAACTGACGAGAAATCGTTGGATCGGGGGACACCTGTGCGCATCCTGCGCAAAGAGGGACTCACGCTGGTGGTCGAGCCCACCGACAAGTAGGGAAGGGACCCACAAACACTCATGGACACCGTCGCACTCACGATCGTCGTCGCCGTAGTCGTCTTCATATTGCTCGCGCTCTACCTGTCGATCAGGGTGGTGCAGCAGTACGAGCGCATGGTCATCTTCCGACTTGGCCAAACCGGACCCGGCCTGGTGCGTGAGCCCGGCCTGCGCTTCCTGATCCCGGTCATCGATCGGCCGGTCAAGATCGACATCCGCGAGAAGTTCATCGAGATCCCCTCGCAGACCACGATTACCCGTGACAACGCACCGATCAACATCGACTTCCTGATCTATTGGTACATCGTCGATCCGCTGCGCTCGATCGTGAACGTCCAGAACTTCGCCGGCGCTCTCCAGGGAATTGCCACGACCACGCTGCGCGCGGTCATCGGCGACATCCTTCTTGACGACGTCCTGTCAAAGCGCGACCAGATCAACGAGGTCCTGCGCGCCAAGCTCGACGAGCAGACCGAGCGCTGGGGCGGCAAGATCACGACGGTCGAGATCCGCGAGATCATCCCGCCGCGCGACGTCCAGGAGGCGATGAACCGGATGCTCTCAGCCGAGCGCACCCGGCGCGCCGTCATCACTGAATCTGAGGGCACACGGCAGGCGAACATCAACGTTGCCGAGGGCGAGAAGCAGGCCAACATCCTGCGCGCCGAGGGCAAGCGCCAGTCGCAGATCCTCGAGGCGGAGGGCTATTCAAAGGCGCTCGAGCAGATCTTCGGCGCGGCCAAGCTGGTCGACGAGAAGACGATGACCCTGCAATACCTCGAGGCGCTCAAGGGCCTGGGCGCAGGGCCGGCGACCAAGTTCGTCATCCCGGTCGAGTTCGTCGAGCTGGCCAACCGTCTGACGAATTTCACCTCAGCAGGCCTGGAGGCCGGCCGCAAGATCGACAAGTAGCCGGCACTCTGCCGGTTCAGGGGCCGGGCCGGGCCGCTTGTTCGCCCCCGTGAAAACAAAAGCCACCATGCCGCCGATGTAGCCTCGATTCGGCCTGATTTCGACACTTCCGACGCGGCGCGTTCGGTGCCCGGAAACAATTAGCCAACGTAGGGCCGCGACGCTAGTCAAGTTGGCTTTTGTTTCGACCCCACGAAACAGACGGTCAGTTGCAGTCGCCGGGCGTTCCGGATTGTGGCATAGGGCCGAGCATCGGCGGACCTGAGTAGATATCAAGCCTTCCGCATGACAGGTCAACCCGAGCTCCGATGCCGCTGCTTCCGTTGGAAGTCACATGGACAGCGCCTGACCGAACTTCCAGCGTCACGAGCATGCGGCCGGCCATCGTGGTCACCCCCGCTTGCCATGGCAGGACAGGCAGCTCGGCTGCGCGCACTGTGATGTTGGTCAGCGGTGGAATTGTCCTGATGGGCGAGCCGTTGACGACCAGCTCCACCTCGATGGACGTTCCGTTGGCAATTCCGATGCTCATCGCAGAGTCGGAAAGGTCAGCTCCGGCCGTTGCGCATGCCACTGCGACCAACGCAACAACGATCAGGGTCATTACCTCGCTTTTCATCGGCGTCCAGTGTGCGCTTGGTCGACCTTCTTTGGTCCAGCGCCCTTGGTCGGTAATGGTCCTTCCGGACGGGTCTGGGGGTACCTCCTGTGCAGTGGGTAGGCGGCTGAGTCGAGCATAGGATCGCTCCGATAGCACAACGGAGAAACATGCCCGCTCGGATCCTGGTCGTATCCGCACAGCCCGCCATATCGCTGCAGCTGGGCAACATGCTGCGCCGCGACGGGTACGAGATCGTGACCGCCGCAGACAGCCCTGAGAGCCTGCGCATCTGGACGGCCGAGCGGCCCGACTTGGTGGTGTGCGACAACGACCTGGTTGGCCCGTCCGGGATGGAGCTCGTGATGCGCATCCGCCAGGCCGAAGGCGCAGGCGCACACACGCCGGTAATCCTGCTCGGTGGCGGCATCGACGTCGACGCCAAGGTCGCGGCGCTCCGCGCCGGCGCCGACGATTACCTGGCCAAGCCGGTCCATCCCCAGGAGCTTTCGGCCCGCGTCCGCGGCCTGCTCGCCCGTTTTGGCCGCTCCCAGGCAGAGCGCCGCGCGACGGGCGGCCAGGTAGTGGCCTTCTATGGCGCCAAGGGCGGCGTGGGCACGACCACGCTTGCAATCAACACCGCGATCGCCCTGCGCAAGGAGCTCAACCGCAGCGTGGCTTTGGTCGACGCCAACCTGCAATTTGGCGACCACCGTGTCTTCCTCGATCTGTCCCCGGATTCCCGCTCGATCGTCGACGCACTCAGCGCCGGCACGGTCGATCTTGACATGCTGCGCGCGGCGATCGTGCGCCACGACACCGGCGTCGAACTGTTGCTGGCGCCGCCCAGCCCCGACCAGGCTGAACTTGTGAGCCAATCGCAGCATCACCTGCTGCGCATGGTCGAGATGCTGCGCAGCGTCTACGAGGTGGTGGTGGTCGATATGGACGAACGCCTTGATGAGCACATGCTCGACGTAATCGGCATCGCCGACCGGCTTGTCGTGGTTATGACGGCGGACCTGTCGTGCGTCAAGAACGTCCGCCTTGTGCTCGCAACCATGAGCCAGCTCCAGGTGCCGCAGGACCGCTTGATGCTCGTCCTCAACCGCGCCAATGCCTTCACCGGCATCAGCGTCAAGAGCGTCGAGAACGTGCTCAAGCGGCCGATCGAGCACCAGGTAGTCAACGACTACCGCAGTGCCATCTCCGCACTCAACTCAGGCACCCCGTTCATGGCCAAGAGGCCCGACTCGGCCCTGGGCAAGGACGTCCTCGAGCTGGCCCGGATAATCGACAAGCCCGCCGCCGCGGCGGTGGAGCTGAAGCAGCTGGAGCTGTCTCCGGTCCGATAGGTCCTGATTGGGGCCGATAAGTCGGTGATAACGGCCGACTAATCCGCGGGCAAGCGGTCAACGTTAGGTTGCTTTCGTGCTTGCGACGCTCACAACCGCCGTGATCAACGGTCTGCGTGGTGAGCTCATTCGCGTCGAGATCGATGTCGCGCCGGGGCTGCCGGTGTGCCACATCGTCGGCTTACCCGACGCGGCGCTGTCCGAGGCGCGCGAGCGGGTCCGCGGCGCGATCCGAAATTCCGGATTCGAGTACCCGATGAGCCGCATCACCGTGAACCTGGCGCCGGCCGATCGACGCAAACATGGCGCCGCGTACGACCTGGCGATCGCGATCGGAATTCTGGTAGCTTCTGGCCAGATCCGGCGCGGCGGTGGCGCGTGGGCATTGCTCGGCGAGCTGTCTTTGGCCGGCACCGTTGAACCTGTGCCGGGCGTCCTGCCGATGGTCGCGACTTTGGCCAGGCAGGGCTATCGCCGCGTGATCGTTCCGGCCGCGAACGAGCTCGAGGCACGGCTCGTTGCAGGTGTCGAAGTCCATGGTGTGGAGGGGCTTGACGACGCCGCACGGCTCGTCGCGGGTCCGCGCGGACGGACCGCGGGTAAAGCGGTGCGGCGGTCGGCCGTGGAGGTGAGCGGTCCACGGCCGGCGGCGGCGGTCGCCCGCGGCACGACGGCGCTTACGGCGCGCTTGGCGCCCATTGACCTGGGCGAGGTGCGCGGCCAGCACCAGGCGCGCTGGGCGCTCGAGATCGCGCTGGCCGGCGGTCACAACCTGTTGTTCGTCGGTCCGCCGGGTGCCGGCAAGACCCTCTTGGCGCGGGCAATCCCTGGGCTGTTGCCGCCACTCGATGACGAAGAGGCGCTCGAGGTCACGGTCATCGAGAGCGTCGCCGGCTTGCTGGATAGCGGCTCGTTGGAGCGCGGCTTGAGACGCGAACGGCCGTTCCGGGCACCACATCACACCTCGTCGTATGCGGCGCTCGTCGGCGGCGGGCCACTGCTGCAACCGGGTGAAGCAACCCTCGCGCATCGCGGCGTGCTTTTCTTGGACGAGCTGGCCGAGTTTGACCGGCTCACCCTCGACGCACTGCGCCAGCCGATCGAGGAGGGCGTGCTGACCATCGCGCGCGCCAGCGGCCGGGTTCGCTATCCGGCCCGTTTCCAACTGATCGCGGCGATGAACCCATGCCGCTGCGGCTACTTCAACGACCAGCAGCGCCGCTGCACCTGCAAGACCGGCGAGCCGGAGAAGTACGTGCGCCGCGTCAGCGGGCCGTTGCTCGACCGGCTCGATATGCAGATCGAGATGGCGCGCGTCCCGCCGCAGGTCCTGCTGAAGGGGCCGATGCCGGAAAGCAGCGCGACTGTTCGCCGGCGCATCCTCGCGGCGCGGCATGTTGCGCTGACGCGCAACGGGGGCCAACCGAATGCGCACCTGCCAGGCACAAAAGTTCTGGCGGCATGCGCAATGGAGCGTCCGGCTCTCCGCGCACTCGAGAATTTCGCGGCCCATCACCACATGAGCGCGCGGTCGGTCCATCGTGTCATGCGCGTCGCGCGCACCATCGCCGATCTCGCCGGGCGGGCCAGCGTCAGTGCGCAGGACGTGAACGCGGCGGGCAGCCTGCGCGATCCGGCGCTGCCCACCGCGGACGCGCTCGCGGCGTGAAAGCGCGCGACGAGTGGATCGCGCTCGCATCGGTCGAAGGTGTGGGCGAGGAGACGTTTCCGGCGCTTCTCGCGGCATTCGGCAGCGCGGGCGCGGCATTCGACGCGGTCCGGGACGGCCGATTCCAAGCCTGGTTCGCGGAGCGACGGGCAGCGGACGGCCGGGCGCCCATGAGCAGGCCGGCCGTCGACAACCTGCGTGCTGCGGCGGCTAACCCAGGCGAGCGGCTTGAAGCGATCACGGAACTGGGCTTGTGGACATACACCGCACTCGACTTTGACTATCCGGCCCGACTGCGCGACCTGCCAAATCCGCCGTTCGTGATCCATGGACTGGGCGACAAGTCCACGTTCCAGGGTTCCCGGCATGTCGGGGTAGTCGGGACGCGGCGGCCCACGCCGCAGGGTCGCGCACTGACAACCAATGTCTGCGCCCGACTTGTTGAGTGCGCTGCCACGATCGTTTCCGGCTTGGCGGTGGGCATTGATGGCGCGGCACATGCGGCGACGCTGGAACACGGCGGGACGGCCATTGGCGTGATCGGCGGCGGGCATCATTTTCCAGGCCCGCGCGCCCACATCCGGTTGCGCGACGAGGTCGTGGCGAGCGGTGGTGCGGTCATAAGCGAGCACCATCCGGACTCACATCCGACCAAAGGCACGTTCCCGCGGCGCAACAGGATCATCGCCGCGCTGTCCGACGCTGTGATCGTCATCGAGGCGCCACACAAAAGTGGCGCGCTCAACACGGCGAACCATGCGCTGGCGCTGGACCGCCAGGTCTTCGTGGCGCCAGGACGGATCGGCGACTGGTCGACGGCGGGGGCGTTGGCGTTACTCCGTGAAACGCCGGCGCGGCCGCTCGTCGGGCTCGATGAGCTCGTCGCCGACCTTGGCTACTTCGACAGCCCCGTGGCGACAGTTGTGATGCAGGGCGACGCACCACCCTCGCGCGAAGCCGCGCTGGCCATGCTCGGCGCGACCGAAAGGGTGGTCGCGCGTCGGCTGTGTGCCGGACCCTGTGGGCTCGACCTGCTTGTCACAGACACCGGTGAGAGCCCCGCGGTGGTCTCGAGCGCCGTCACGCTCTTGTTGATGCGCGGCTGGGCACATGCAGTCGGCCCGGCCTACGTCGCCGCCGGTCCCTTGGCGGCATGACCTGCGACCGGGACCTCCGTACCGTTGCCTGCACGCGCCACCTCGCGCGACACTCCAAACGTGATCAAGGATGTGGTCGTGCATCTCGCGAACGAGCTGCCGATCGTGGTCGACCTGTTCGAAGCGCCGGAGCCGCACGCTCAGAGCGTGAGCTGCACCAACGTGCGCACTGTCGATGGCAAGCGGCCCAGCTTCGTCCACGATGCCAAGGCGATCTTCATTTTCCCATGGCACCACATCCGGTTGATCGAGATGCCGCCCCCGGCAACGGACGCCGAAACCGCCGACAAGCGCGTGGCCCTTACCGAGCAACCGGTAATCCAACTGCCGCCGCCCGAACCGCTCGACGAAGAGGCCGACGAAGACCTCCTCGCGAGGATCCGCTCCGTCTAGCCCAGCACGCGCTGCGCCCGTCCGTGTCACGGCCGGTGTGACACCCGTGCTAGGTTAGAAAAGATGACGAAGAACCTGGTGATCGTCGAATCACCTGCAAAGGCGCGAACAATCGAGCGCTACCTGGGCCCCGGCTACAAGGTCCTGGCGTCCTATGGCCATGTCCGGGATCTGCCTGAAAACCCGGGCAAGGGCCAGTTCGGCGTCGATGTCGAGCACGACTTCAAGCCCGACTACGTGGTCAGCGCCGACCGCGACAAGCAGGTCAAGGCAATCGCGACCGCGGCCAAGTCGGCCGACTCCGTGTTCCTCGCGACCGACCTTGACCGCGAGGGTGAGGCGATCGCGTGGCATGTCGCAGAGGCGGCCAACATCCCCATCGCCAAGACACACCGCGTGACTTTTTCCGAGATCACGCCCGCGGCAATCAAGGAAGCATTCGCCAACCCGCGCGAGATCGACCAGAACCTCGTTGATGCGCAGCAGACGCGGCGCATCCTCGATCGGCTCGTCGGCTACACCCTCAGCCCGCTGCTGTGGCGCAAGGTCCATGCCGGTTTGTCGGCCGGCCGGGTCCAGAGCGTCGCCGTGCGGCTCGTGGTCGATCGGGAGCGCGAGATCCGCGCCTTCTCCGCGACCGAGTACTGGTCGATCGGGACGCTGCTTTCAACGGACCGCGGCGAGACGTTCAAGGCCGAGCTCGTCAAGATCGACGGCCAGACCGTGGCGCGCGGCGAAGACGAGAAGGGTCTGCGCATCGGCGACGCGGCAACCGCTGAAGAGCACACCGCCGCGCTGAAGGAACTGCGGCCTGAGGTCCAGGGCATCAGCGTGAAGACGAGCCGCCGCCGCCCGGCGCCGCCGTTCACGACGAGCACACTCCAGCAAGAGGCGAGCCGCAAGCTCAGCTTCAACCCCAAACGGACAATGCGCGTCGCGCAGGACCTGTACGAGGGCGCCGACCTGGCCGAGGGGCGCACTGGACTCATCACTTACATGCGCACCGATTCGCCGCAGATGGCCAGCGTCGCCATGGCTGAGGCGCGCGACGTCGTGTCGCAGCGTTACGGCCTGCGCTATGTCGTCTCCGGCGGCCGCAATTACGAGGCCCGCGCGAAGGGCGCCCAGGAAGCGCACGAGGCGATCCGGCCAACCTCATTCGCACGCGACCCTGACTCGCTCGAGTCGGTCCTGTCGCCTGAGCAGCTGCGCCTGTATCGACTGATCTGGCAGCGCGCGATCGCGTCGCAGATGCCCGACAAGGAGCTCGAGACGACCAGTGTCGAGTTGAAGGCCGACAAGTTCGACCTGCGTGCCAGCGCCACCAAGACCACCTTCGACGGGTTTGCCGCGGTC
This sequence comes from Chloroflexota bacterium, assembly GCA_040007155.1. Taxonomy (GTDB): domain Bacteria; phylum Chloroflexota; class Limnocylindria; order Limnocylindrales; family CSP1-4; genus JALYGJ01. The sequence continues at coordinate 13,461 of JBDTVN010000008.1, read as the reverse complement.
TACACAGAGGGCTTCGATGACAGCGCCGAAGAGGCCGAGTCGCAGCTGCCCGATCTGTCGGAAGGCGAGCGCACAAACGTCGTCGACGTCATACCCGAGCAGCACTTCACGCAACCACCGCCGCGCTACACCGAAGCGACGCTGATCAAGGCGCTGGAGGAGCGCGGCATCGGCCGGCCGTCGACCTATGCGGCCACGATCTCGACCATCATCGATCGCGGCTACGTGGTGGTCGCCGAGCGCCGTTTACGGCCGGAGCATGTCGCCGAGGTCGTGACCGATCTGCTGGTCGAGCACTTCAGCCAGTTCGTCGACTACGACTTCACCGCGCGCATGGAGGACGATCTCGACCAGGTCGCGGAAGGCAAGCGCGGTTGGGTGCCAATGCTGCACGAGTTCTACGACCCGTTCGCGAAGCTGGTCGAGCTGAAGAAGACCGAGCTCAAGCGCGCCGACTTCACGACTGAAGAGACCGACGAGGTGTGCTCGGAAGGTCACCCGATGGTGATCCGACTCGGGCGCACCGGGCGCTTCCTCGCTTGCTCCAAGTACCCCGAACACAAGGAAACGCGGCCGCTCCCCGGCGAAGAGCCGGAGGCTGTCGCCATAGAGGGCGTGGGCGAGACGTGTCCCGAGTGCGGCGAGGGAACGCTGGTGGCGAAGCGCGGCCGCTTTGGGCCATTCGCGGGCTGCTCGCGCTACCCCGACTGCAAGTACATCCGCAAGACCGGGCCGCCGCCGCCCGATCAGCTGCCGTTCGAGGTGGTCTGTCCCAAGTGCAACGAGGGCCACCTGATGGCGCGGCGAGCGCGACGGACGGGTTCCGTCTTCTATGGCTGCTCGCGCTACCCCAAGTGCGACTTCACCTCGTCGCGCGAGCCGACAGGCGCCGTGCATGACGCCGACGATGGGCCCGTCGCGCGCGAAGGGGAGGGTGGCGCCATCTGCCTCAAGTGCGGCGCGCCGGTCGAGCTGCCGGCTGACATCACGCCGGGCATGAAGCTTGCTGGCGGCGAACCCAATCCGGAGGCACTCAAGCCGGCGCGACGGGGCGGTGCCCGCGCTGGCGGGCCACGACGCGGCGGCGGTGCAGCAAAACGGGGGACCGCGACCGGGCCTCGAACCCGCCGGGCGGCGTGACCGGCGCCGACGCGCTCGACAACTTCCTGAGCCGACTCGCCGCGCGCGACACGTCGGAGCACACGCGTCGCTCCTACCGCACGACGATCACCCAGTACCTCGACTTTCTCGCGGCGCGCGAGGTCGATTGGCGCAAGCCGGCGCGACCACTGGTGCGCGGCTACATGGCCGAGCTTGCCGATCGACAGCTGGCCAAGCGCTCGATCAGCAACCGACTGGCAGCGCTGCGCTCGTTCTACCGCTGGGCGCGACGCGAAGGCCTGGTTGATGCCGACCCCTGGTCGGGCGCGCTGACGCCGCGCCAACCGCGCCGCCTGCCCATGGTTCTTGCCGTGGAACAGGTCGAGGATCTGCTCGACGCTGCGCCACACTCGTCGGCGCGCCGGCCGCTCGCGCTGCGCGACATGGCCATCATCGAGACGGCCTATGCGGGCGGGCTGCGCATCAGCGAGCTCGCGGCGGCCAAACTGGTCGATCTCGATCTTGGTCGCGGCGAACTGCGGGTCATCGGCAAGGGCCGCAAGGAGCGCGTCACCCTGCTTGGCGGTCCGGCGCGCGAAGCGCTGAACGGCTACCTTCGGGATGGTCGGCCGGAATTGCTCGCCCAAGGAAAGTCGGCCGAGTCGGGCTTCATCTTCCTCAATTCGACTGGCGCGCCTCTTGGTATCCGCGGTCTGCGTTACCGGCTGGGGCGGCTAATGCTCGCGGCGGGGCTGCCGGAAGGGACCTCCGTGCACACGCTGCGCCATTCTTTTGCCAGTCATCTGCTCGACGGTGGCGCCGACCTGCGCGTCGTCCAGGAATTGCTCGGCCATGCCAGCCTGGGCACGACCCAGGTCTACACGCACGTGACCCCGGCCCGCCTGCGCAGCGCATATCGCGCGGCCCACCCGCGCTCGTCCTCACCGGCACCTAAATGAGCAGCGGCCGCACCCTCGCGCGCGCCGGCATGATCGTTGCCGGCGCCTATTTCATTTCGCGCATCCTGGGCTACGTCCGGGTTGTGGTCATCACCAATGAGTTCGGCGCGGGGACGCAACTCGACGCTTACTTCGCTGCGTTCCGCATCCCTGACACGATCTTCCAACTCGTTGCCGCGGGCGCATTCGGCTCGTCCATGGTGCCGGTCCTCGCTGGCATCTTCGCCAAGGGCGAGGACGAGCGCGCGTGGCGCGTGGTCTCCACGGTCATCAACGTGATGCTGATCGTCCTCGCGACGCTGGCGACGATCATCGCGATCTTCGCGCCGCAGATCGTGCCGCTCATCACGCCCGGGTTCGACGCCGTTGGCACGGAGCTGACCGTCCGACTCACGCGCATCCTGCTCATGTCGCCGGTGCTGCTCGCGCTGGCCGCCGTCGCGTCATCGTCCCTGAACGTGCGCGGCCGCTTCGCCGCGAGCGCCGTCGCGCCCTCGCTCTACAACATCTCGATCATCGTGGGCGCGGTGCTGCTCGGGCCGGTGCTCGGCGTCGAGGGCCTGGCCGTTGGTGTGGTCATCGGCTCGCTTCTGCACCTGGGTGTCCAGATCCGGCCGCTGGTCCGTGAGCACTTCCACTTCTCTCTACGGATCGATCTGTCCGATCCGGCCGTGCGTCAGATCCTCCGGCTCATGGTCCCGCGCGCCATCGGCTTGGGCGCGAACCAGATTGTCTTCATGGTCGCCACCCTGCTCGCCAGCGGAGTCGGCCTGGGCGCGGTCACCGACTACAACGTGGCTCAGACCCTGCTCCAGATTCCGCTGGGCACAATCAGCTACCCGATGTCGCTCGTATTGATGCCGACGCTCTCGCGCGTCGTCGCCAGCGGCACGACCAAAGAGTTCTCGGCGCTGTTGACGCGCTCGATGAGGCTCATCGCATGGATCATGTTGTTCATCACGGCGGTGGGCTTCGTGTTGCGCCGCCAGGGCGTGACGCTGCTGTTCGGTGGCGGTCTCGATGCCCAGGCGATCGCCATCACCGCGGACACGCTGTCGTTCATGATGCTCGGCCTGACCGGGCACTCGCTCGTCATCATCCTGTCGCGCGCCTTCTATGCGGGGAAGGACACGCGGACGCCGGTATTCACCGCATTCACCGACCTGGCCGTCGCCGTCGCGACCGGCATCGCGTTGGTCGGCAGCATGGGCCTCGCAGGTATCGCCGTCGGCATCTCCGCGGGCGCCTGGGTGGAGACGACCATGCTGGCTGTGCTGCTGTGGCGACGCATTCCGGGTATCGGCGTCGAGCGCTTCATCAGGCCGCTCGTCCTGTTCGCGATTGGCGCCGTCATTTCCGGCGCGGCGATGGCGGGTGTCCTGCGGTTGACCGATCCGATCATCGGCGCTGAGCCAGGGCGACTGCTGTTGCTCGTTCAGATCATCGTCACGGGTGCCGTCGGCGGCATCGTCTACGCCCTCTATGCGCTGCTGCTGCGCATCCCCGAGTTGGGTCAGTTGATCTCGCTGTTGCGCTCCTCATTCCGACGCGGTGCTCCTAAAGACGCGGTCGAGGAAGCCGAGGATCGGAACGAGCTGACCGGTGGTCCGCCGGGGATGTCCGAATGACCGACCTGTCCGGCCTGGCCCAGCTCGTGGCGTCACGCGGCCTGCTGCGCGAGGTGGTCGGTTCGGCGGCGGGGGTCGTGGTCAGCGGCGTGCAGTTCGATTCGCGCGAGGTCGGCGCCACAGATTTGTTTGTCGCGGTAACCGGTGCCGAGCGCGACGGCCACGCCTTTTGCGCGGCGGCGGTTGAGCGAGGTGCGGCCGCGCTCATCGTTGAGCGGCCGCTGCCCGGCGTGACCGTGCCCCAGCTCGTCGTCACCTCGTCGCGCAGCGCGATGGCCGTGGCTGCCGCGTGGCTATACCGCTTTCCAAGCCGCGACCTGGGCGTGATCGGCATCACTGGCACCGACGGTAAGACCACGACGTCGTATCTGGTCCGCGGCATGTTGCTCGAGTGCGGCTATCCGGCTGGTCTGCTGACAACGATCGAGGCCGTCGTTGGCGGGGAGAGTCGGGGTTACCTGGGTCATACGACGCCGGAGGCGCCGATCGTCCAGGCCGACCTGCGCGCGATGGTCGAAGCCGGCGACAAGTTCGCGGTGGTCGAGACGACGTCGCACGGTCTGGCCCTTGAGCGCGTCGCCGAGGTCGCCTATGACATCGCCGTGCTGACCAACATCACCCACGAGCACCTCGACCTGCATGGGACATATGAGGCTTACGTCGCCGCGAAACGATCACTGTTTGAGCGGCTGGAGTTGAACGACGCGAACCCCGACAAGGGCTGGGGCAAGCACGCCGTCATCAACATCCGTGACCCGGAAGGCGCGTCATTTGCGGCAGCCGCGGGTTCAGCCGGGGCCAGGGTCTGGACCTACTCAGTTGGCGCCGATGCGGCGGCCGACGTCGTCGGCACGGACGTCGTCGATCACGCTGGCGGCTTGAGTATGCGAGTGAAGACCGACCGATGGCAGGCGCCGGTTGAAGTCAATATCGCCGGCAGCTTCAACGCCCACAACGCGCTCGCGGCGATCGGCGTTGGCGAGGCGCTCGGCCTCGACCCGGCCAAGATGCGCGCCGGCCTCGCCCAAGTCCGCCATGTAACGGGTCGCATGCAGCCGGTCGATGCCGGTCAGCCGTTCGACGTCTACGTCGACTTTGCGCACACGCCGGGCGCCCTGGCCGCAACCATTGCCGCGCTGGCGCGCGTCGCCGCCGCGCGCGGTGGTGGCGTCATCACGCTCTTTGGCTCACCCGGGTCACGCGACATCGCCAAGCGGCCAATGATGGGCCGCGCGGCCGCCGAGCATTCACGCGTCGTCATCGTCACCGCGGACGACCCGCGCAACGAAGACCCAGCTGCGATCGCTGAGGAAATTGCCGCGGGGGCCGTGGCGGGCGGCAAAGTGCGTGGTCGCGACCTGCTGATCGAACCTGATCGCCGGGCCGCAATTCGACGCGCATTCGAGCTGGCGCAGCCCAATGACATCGTGCTGCTTGCCGGTAAAGGCCACGAGGCGACCATCGCCATGAAGGACGGTCCTCAACCATGGGACGAGCCTGCGATCGCCGCCCAAACCCTGAGGGAGCTCGGCTACCCGCGCTCCTAGTGAATCGCCGGCACCGCAATCGCGAGAAGGGCGTCCGTCAGCGCGTTCGCGTCGACGCCCGTTCGATTGGTCATCACGACCACCGTCAGGTCGAGCGAAGGTAAATACCACATGGCCGCATTGAAGGCGCGCAGCGTGCCGGTGTGGCCCTCCATGTTGATGCCATGCAAGCTGCGCTGGCGTGTGCCCAGGCCGTAGTAGCCGCCCTCCGCGCCGGGCTCAAATACGAAGTCGGTCATTTGCGCCAGCGCATCGGCGGAGACGACTTGTCCCCCGTATAACGCACGCCCCCAGCGGGCGATGTCGGGCGCGCTTGCGACGATACCGCCCGCTGCCCAGATGACCGTGCCCTCCGACTCGGTCGGGCGGTAATCACTCCCGTCGTCGATCGCGCTGACCTCGCCATTCGGCGCCCTATAGCCACGCGCGGAGTTGGCCGGTGGCGGTCCATCGCCCTGGAAGTACGTGGCATTCAGGCTGAGCGGGTCGAGGAACCGTTGCCGGAGCACTGTGCCAAACGGTTTGCCCGTCTGGGCCTCAATAACCAAGCCGAGCAGGATGAAGCCGGTGTTGCTGTAGTGGTAGCACACGCCCGGCGCGCAATACGGAGTGCCAGCGAGGTTGTCGAGGACGTCCTGCGGCGTCCAGGTCCTGTGCGGGTGGCTGACCACGAGGCTCGCGTAATCCGGGCTCTCATAGAGGTTGAAGACGCCGCTGGTGTGGCTCAGCAGCATGCGCAGCGTTATCTGGGCGGCGTTGGGGTAGTCAGGCAGCCACTTCGACAATGGGTCCTCGAGCGAGAGCTGGCCCTCGTCGACGAGCTGCAGGATTGTTGCCGCGACGAAGGTCTTGGTTATCGAGCCGACCACGAATGGCGTATCAACCGCAACCGGCTGGGACAGGTCGACATTTGCCAAGCCGCTTCCGGCGGACCAGATCGAATCGTCGGGAAAGATGATCGCAGCGGCCATGCCCGGGATGCCGAGCGACGCCCGCTCCTGATCGAGCACCTGACCCAGTGGGCCGGCGAGCCTTGTGCCCAGGGGACCCGAGGTCCCGGTCGCGATAGGCGTCGGGGTCGCCGTCGGCGCGACGCTGGCGGTGGGCGCCACGGTGGGGCGGACCGTGGGCGGGTCGGTCGGGGAGTGGCTGCCCGGGGGAGTGGGTGTCGGAGGTTTAGTCGCGGAGGGCAGTGGTGTGCCTGTGCACGCCGCAACGACTATCGCGAGAGCGAGGCAAACCGAGCGCAGCCAGGAGGTCAAAACCGAGTGGCTCCAGCGTGCTGCGCGAGGGCGGCGTCACGCTCGGCCGGCCAAGCGCGCAGGGGCATCAAGGTACACTGAACTCTCGATGTCGATCGAGCCCCTGAGCCGCCCGCAGGAGCGCGCCGCAGGCGGGGGGCCGCGTGAGCGCATCACCGGCGCCCTGTCGTTCGGCTTCAGCCGCCGCGCGCTCAACGCCGCCGAGCGCAAGCTCGAGGATGAGCTCGCTGCGCACCATCCCAACGCGGACCTCGCTCGCGTCCGTGCCGCGTGGCAGTTCGCGATCGAGGCGCACGGTGCCCAGAAGCGGGCGAGCGGCGAACCCTACGTCAGCCATCCGCTGGCGGTCGCTCGAACCCTCGCGGAGCTGGGGCTGGATCCCGACGCGCTCGTCGCCGCACTGCTGCACGACGTGCCCGAAGACACCGACTTCAGCATCACCGACATCGAGGAGCGCTTTGGCGCCCATGTCGCGCAGCTCGTCGATGGCGTCACCAAGCTCGGCAAGTTCGGCTCGTCGCGGACGACTGAAGAGCAGCAGGCCGAGAACATCCGCAAGATGCTGTTGGCGATGGCGGAGGACATCCGCGTCGTCCTCATCAAGCTCGCCGATCGGCTGCACAACATGCGCACGGTTGCTGCCTTGCCAGCCGAAAAACAGCAGCGCATCGCGCGCCAGACGCAGGAGATCTACGCGCCGCTGGCCGAGCGGCTGGGCATCTGGCAGATCAAGTGGGAGCTCGAGGATCTGTCATTCAAGGTGCTCGAGCCAGCTGAGTATCGCCGCCTGGCCGACCAGCTCGAGACGCGCCGCAAGGAGCGCGAGGCATACGTCAAGCGCGCCATTGTCGTGCTGCGTGACGCACTCACCAAGGCGGGCTTGAAGGGCGAGCTCTCGGGGCGGCCCAAGCACATCAGCAGCATCTGGAAAAAGATGCAGCGCAAGGGCGCGAACCTGTCCGAGATCTACGACGTTCACGCCATCCGCGTCCTGGTCGACGAGGTGCCCGACTGCTACGCCGCGCTGGGCGTGGTCCATGGCATGTGGCGGCCGATTCCAAACCAGTTCGACGATTACATCGCGGTGCCCAAGGGAAACGGCTACCAGTCGCTCCACACCGCGGTCATCGCGATCGATGGCAAGCCGCTGGAGGTCCAGATCCGGACCCACGCGATGCACCAGGTGAGCGAGATGGGCATCGCCGCCCACTGGCGCTACAAGGAGGGCGGCAAGGCCGACCGCGACTACGACGCCAAGCTCGCCTGGGTGCGCCAGCTGATGGACTGGCAGCGCGACGTGTCCGACGCAACCGAGTTCGTCGAAGGACTCAAGATCGACCTGTTCCAGGACCAGGTTTTCGTGTTCACGCCGCGCGGCGATGTCAAGGATCTCCCCGCCGGTTCGACGCCGCTCGACTTCGCGTACCGCATCCACACCGACGTGGGCCACTCGACGATCGGCGCCAAGATCAACAACCGCCTCGTGCCGCTCGACTACAAGCTCAACAACGGCGACATCGTCGAGATCGTGACGACCAAGGCGGCGCGCGGGCCGTCGCGCGACTGGATGGACAAGGTCGTCACGGGCCACGCCAAGGACAAGATCCGCCAGTGGTTCAAGCGCCAGGAGCGCGAGGTCAACATCGTCCACGGGCGCGAGTCTCTGGAGCGTGAACTCAGGCGCCTGGCCCGCTCGTCACTCGAAAAAGTCGGCCCTGAGCGCATCGCTGAGATGGCTGACGCGTACAAACTCGCGAGCATCGACGACTTTTTCGCGGCGATCGGCTATGGCGCGGTTTCAGCCCAGCAGGTGGTCGCGCGGCTCGAGGTAGTCGACGACGCCAACGAGCAGGTGCTGCCCCAGGTGGCGCCACCCAGCGCCGCGCGCACGGACGGCGTCCGCGTCAAGGGCGTGGGCGACCTGATGATCCGCTTCGCCAACTGCTGCCACCCCATTCCCGGCGACCCGATAGTTGGCTACATTACGCGCGGGCGCGGCGTGACCGTTCACCAGACGACCTGCCCGACGGTGGTCAACGAGAAGGAACTCGGCCGACTCATCGATGTCGATTGGGAAGGCAACGCCCAGCAGACGTACCCGATTGCTGTCCGCATTGACGCGTACGACCGCCAGGGCCTGCTCAATGAGATCACCAACGTCGTGGCCGAGAACAAGGTCAACATCATCGCCGCGAACGTGAAGGTCCATGCAGACCACACGGCCACGATCCAGGCGACGCTACAGGTCTCGTCCGTTGCCCAGCTGGCACTGGTCCTGTCGCGTCTCGAGCAGCTCAAGGATGTCCATGCTGTTCAGCGGGAGCTGAGCTAGCCCTCTTCGCCGCGCATGCCGAGCAGCTCGTAGACGTCGGTCGGGACGCTCTTACCCTTGAAATCCGGGCTTCCCAGAGGGCGGACTTTAACCTGATCGCGCACGATTTCGTACGTCTGCTGGCCCAGCACCACGCTGCCTGCCGGTGCGAACGACTGAAGCCGCGCCGCCACGTTGGTCGTGTCACCGATCGCCAGGAAGTTGTGCAGGTCGGCACTGCCCACGTTGCCGACAAGGGCCGGTCCGCTGTTGATTCCTACCCGGAATCGCGGCGCCGCGGCATCGCCTCCGGTGTGGCTCGTCACCCGCTGAAGGGCCAACCCGGCCCGGCATGCCCTGAGTGCGTGATCGGCCTGTCGAATGGGCGCGTTGAACACCGCCATCAGCGCGTCACCCATGAACTGGACGACGGTGCCGCCCTCCGCGAAGACCGCCGGGACGGCCGCACCAAAGGCCGCATTGAGCATTGCCACCACGTCGGGCGCCGGCGTTCGCTCGGAGAACTGGGTGAAGCCCTGCAGGTCGGCGAACAGCACGCTGACCTCGGCCACCTCGCCGCCAAGGTCGGCGCGCGTCGGGTCGTCGACGAGGGCCTGGGCGACATCGGGTGACAGGTATTGGCGGAAGAGCCGGTCCACTCGAGCATGGAGATCAGCCACGAGCTGGCCCGACCTGAATGCCGTCCGCTCGGCCGCCTCGAGGTAACGACTGCCGATGGTCGCCCCAGTCAGCATCGTGCTCAGAAGGAGCGCCTCAAAAACTGCGGTGCCACTGATTCCCAATGCCAGCACGACTGATGCGAAGACAACCATCGTCATGACACTGACCCCGGCAGCGACAAGCCATTCGGGCCGCACCAGCGCGATACCGAACGCCGCACTGGCCATCAGCGCCGCCACCCCTAAGGTCACAAACCTCTGATCGACGCCGAAGACGACCACAATTGCAAACGCGCTGATCGTCGACGACGCGAATGCGAACGCCCCGACGTGCGCGAGGCTGATGTCGCGCAACGTGAGGATCGTCACGAACCCATCCCAGCCAGCATTGACCGCTGCGGCCAGGTAGAAATGTTCCGCCGGCAGCCCCAGCAGCACTGGGCCGACGATCCCGATAAGCACCCAGATTCCGGCGCCTACCAGGTTGGCGATCCGAAGGCGAATCCGACCCGGCTCTCCTCCGGCCGATCGATACGACCGCTCGAGGGCCGGGTCGGCAAAGCGCAGGGTCAGCGGGTTCTGACGGTCCCAACCCGGTGAAAGGGCGGACCCTCGCGTCGCGTCGGCCAGCGAACTCATGGCGGACTCACCCTCACTGCGTGCCACCGGATGCGAACTACCTTACGACTCGGTCAACTTGATTCGGCTCGGGCCGCGTCGGCGGCGGCGCGCGCCTCCACCTCGAAGCGGTTGTCGCGGTAGCGATCGCCGCCGCTGGCTGCTGCACGGCGTGACGCTGCGAAATAGCGCGTGATGTAGGCGAGGCCATTGGTCTGCCACTGGCGGACGTGCTGCAACTCGTGCGCGAGCTCGGCGGCGTCGAGCGGCCGCCAGGCAAAGATCCACCGCCCGATCGTGATCGCGAGCCAATTGGGCATGATGAATCGGCCGCCCGGCCGGCGCAGGAACGGCAGGACGAAGAGTCGGTGGGCTGGATCCGCCCGCCGATCGGCTGAGTCGGTCCCCGAAGCGTCCGTCACGCTCGCTAACCTAACGCCATGCCCAAGTTTCAGGCGCCGCGCGGCACTCGCGACTTGCTGGGGTCTGAGATGGCCGTGTTCCGGCGGCTCGAGGACAACGCCCGTCGCCTCGCCGCGTTGTACGGTTATCAACAGATCGAGATACCCATGTTCGAAGACAGTGCGGTCTTTGAACGCGGCCTCGGCGAGGTCACCGACGTCGTCGAGAAGGAACTATTCCGCATCCGCACCCCGGGTGGCGACAAGGACCCGTGGGCGCTCCGACCTGAGCCGACCGCCGGCATCTGCCGCGCCTACGTCGAGCACGGCATGCAGACTTGGCCGCAGCCGGTCAAGTTCACGATGTGGGGGCCGATGTTCCGCTACGACCGCCCGCAAGCGGGTCGCTACCGCCAGTTTTGGCAGTGGGACGTCGAGGCGATCGGCGACGCCGGACCGGCGATCGACGCTGAGATCATCGAGCTGGCGTACCGCTTCATCCGCGAGGCGGGCGTCGCCAACCTGGAGCTGCATCTCAACTCGATCGGGGATGCCATCTGCCGGCCGCGCTACATCGCGGCGCTTGTCGAATACATGGGCAAATTCGCCGCGGAGCTGCCTGAGGTCGAGCGCAACCGCCTCGCGAAGAACCCGCTGCGCGTACTCGATTCGAAAAACGAGCGGACGCAGGCCCTGCTTGCCGACTCACCGCGAATTGCCGACTTCCTGTGTGATGCCTGTCGCGCGCACTGGGACGGACTGCTCTCGCACCTGGCAGCCCTCGGAATCCCGGTGACGCCGGCGCCCCTGCTGGTGCGCGGCCTCGACTACTACACGCGCACCACCTTCGAGCTCTACGAGCGCGGTGCGGAAGGACAGCAGTCGGCGTTGGGCGGCGGCGGTCGCTACGACGGGCTGGTCGAGCTCTTTGGGGCCAAGCCCACCCCGGCTGTTGGGTTTGGCCTGGGCGTCGATCGGATTGCCTTGGTCGCCGCGCGTGACACAACCGCGCCGCCGCATCCGGTCGCGGTCGTCGTCGGCGCGGACCCGGCGGCGACTTCGTTGCGCCTCAAGCTCGCGACTGATCTGCGCGCCGCCGGTATCGCGACGTCAGCCGACCTCGCGCCACGCAAGCTGGGTCGCCAGCTCGAGAGCGCGGCGCGCGACGGCGCGCATTTCGCGATCGTCGTCGGCGACGAGCTGGACGCGGGCCAGGTGCAGCTGCGCGACCTGGAAGCGGGCACGCAGCGCGTGGTCAACGTCGCGGATCTGGCGCGCGAGTTGGAGCGCGCCCATGCCAGCCACCGCCACGGCGATGGCGAAGACACAGCATCGAAGCCCTAGAGGCCGCCCAGCCCGCACCTTCGGCTACGATAACCGGCCCATGACTCCCGAGGCCCCGACTACAAGTAACGCTGCCCTGTCCACCGCGTACCGGACGCACACGTGTGGTGCATTGCGCGCATCCGATGTCGGCACGGATGTGTCGCTCGCCGGCTGGGTGAACCGCCGCCGCGACATGGGTCAGCTGATCTTCATCGATCTGCGCGACCGCCACGGTTTGACGCAGGTCGTCATCGACGCCGGCGACGCGCCTGACGCGCAGAAGACTGCGCTGACAGTGCGCAACGAGTTCGTGTTGCGCGTCCAGGGCAAGGTCACGCAGCGGCTTGCCGGCACGGAGAACAAGAAGCTCGCCACGGGCGAGATCGAGGTTCGCGCAACCTCCGTCGAGGTCTTGTCCGCCGCGAAGACACCGCCGTTTCCGATCAACGAGCCGGAAGACACCGACGAGTCACTCCGCCTCAAGTACCGCTATCTCGACCTGCGCCGCGAGCAGATCAACCAGCGCTTGGTGCTGCGCTCGAAGCTGTTGAAGGCGTTGAGCGAGATCCATCATGCCAACGGCTTCGTCGAGGTGGAGACGCCCATCCTGATCAAGTCGACCCCTGAAGGCGCGCGCGACTTCATCGTCCCGTCGCGCGTCCAGCCGGGCAACATCTACGCGTTGCCGCAGTCGCCGCAGCAGCTCAAGCAACTGCTCATGGTGGCCGGTTTCGACCGCTACTACCAGATCGCGCACTGCATGCGCGACGAGGACTCGCGCGCGGACCGCGGGCCTGAGTTCACGCAGCTCGACATCGAGATGAGTTTCGTCTCGCAGGAGGACGTCATGTCCTTCGTCGAGACGGCTGTGCTCGAAGCGACGCGCGCCGTAGTCCCCATCCGCCCCATCCGCAAACTGCCTTTCCCGCGGCTCTCGTATCGCGAGGCGATCGACCGGTTCGGCTCGGACAAGCCTGACATTCGCTACGAGATGGAGCTCAAGGACCTGGCTGAGGTCGTCCAGGGCAGCGGCTTCAGCGTGTTCGACTCGGTCCTCGAGTTGGGCGGCCGCGTCTTCGGTTTCGCGGCGCCGGGCATGGGCGGCGCCTCACGATCACAGATCGACGAGCTGACCAACGTCGCCAAGAATGCCGGCGCCAAGGGCCTGGTCCATTTGTCGGTCGGGTCGGATGGAAGCGTTTCTTCGCCCGTGCTCAAGTTCCTGGGGGAGGGCCGTGCGGAGCAGATCGTCACCGCCGCCGGGGCCGACCCGGGTGACCTGGTGCTCATCGTGGCCGATGCCGACATCCACTGCCAGGAGGCGCTGGGCGACGTGCGCATCGAGGTCGCCGCGCGGCTGGGCCTCGTCAAGGACACGAATGAGCTGTCATACCTGTGGGTCTACGGCTTCCCGATGTACAAGTGGGACGCCGACGGGGGCCGCTGGGATGCGACGCATAACCCGTTCTCCGGCGTCGAACCGGACGACGAAGAGCTCCTGACGACCGACTCGGGCGACCTCCTGAAGGCTTCACCGTCCGACCCTGCCGGCAAGGCCCGCGCGCTACAGCACGACTTGGTCCTCAACGGCTGGGAGCTGGGCGGCGGCAGCGTGCGCATCCATAAGC
>JBDTVN010000007.1:0-24191 GCA_040007155.1 Chloroflexota bacterium | reverse complement strand
CGTGGCAGCTCAAGACGCCGCCCGGCACGTCCGAGTACCAGATGTGGATCGATGACAGTGCCGATCAAGCGGCCATCATCTGCCAGGTCGGTGGTACTCAGCTCAAGTATCAGAAGCGCGCGATCGATGACCTCCACGCCATGCTCAAGAAGCACGGCGATTGGATGGATCTGGGCGGCGCCGATGAGCAGAAGGCAGCGGCGGACGGCACGGTCGAGGCGTGGGGTCGGTCGGAGTCAAATCCGGTCGGCGGTTGGTATGGCATGAAGAAGGGCCTGCGCGGCCGCTTCGGTGTCTACATGCCGCCGTTGATGGAAGCGCTCGGTCTGGTTGAGTTAACCCATGACGCCAAGAACAACAAGATGCGGGCCAAGTAGCTCGCCTCTCTGAGGTTCAGGCCGCGCGACGCCGCACCAGGCGTCGCAAACCTAGTGGTTGTACTGGGTCGCGGGGATGGTCGTGCCCTCGGGCGGATCGCCCGGGTAGCGCCCGACCTGGGTGATGCCGTTGACCGTCCCGTAACTCGAGTGGAACGTGTCGAAATGGATGACGTTGCCCGCTGCATCCTTGACCGTGCGCGTAACCGTGACGTCCATGCCGTCCGTGTTGAACTCGATGCGCTTCTTGGCGCCCGCGGCGAGGGTGTCGGTGTACTGAACCTGGTCGATTGCTGCTACCGGGTTCTCGACGACGGGGTCAGATAGCTCGACTGTTCGGCCGTCGTCGACGCCCCACACCTGGAAAGTCACTTTGCCCTGCTCGTTGATGCCACGGATCAGCAACGGGTAGGCGGTGTCGTTGTAGAAGGACATCGTCAACCGGCGCGCCCTCGAAATCCATACAGTCGCATCGAGGCCGAGTGGGTAGCGGCTGATGTAGTAGAAGTGGTTGCCGCGGTTCTTCATCTGGAGGCCGGCGCGCAACGCCGCGTTGAACAGCGTCGTCGAGGATGAGCACATACCGCCACCAAGGACGCCGTCGAGGTGGGTATGGCCGTTGACGATGGCCGCGCCCTGCGTATACGGCGGGCTCGTGATCGGGCCGATCACGCTCAGGTAGTCGAACAACCCGCCGGGCTCAACCACGTAGCCGTCGATGATGCTCGTCGGGATCTGGATGTTGACGCCCAAGCCGTTAAGTGGGCTGGAGACATAGTTCGTGGTCCACGTGCCGAGCATCTTGACCTTGGGTGCAATGGCGGTAGCCGCAGCCGTGGTGAACGTTGGTGCCACGCTGTTGAGCGTCAGCGTCGCTGCACCGGCGAGGCTGCCGGCGGCGCGGTCTCCGAGGATGCTCATGATGCTGCTGGTCGTCGTTTCAACGTCAATGGCGGTGCCGTTGGCACTCGGTACGACCTTGATCTCACCCTCTTTAAAGGCAAACGAAGCATTGGTCGGGGCGATGTCTGTTGTGAGGGCATAGTCGGCGACTGCCTGGGCGATGGGCGCCCGCTCGATGACGAGTTGCCAGCCCGTGCCGTCCGGCTTGGGATCGAGGTGGACCCAGCCGCGCAACGACGACGAGGCAAGCGTCATCGTTAGCGCTGGCCCACTGATCTGGACGTCGGTGCCCATGACGCGCTCGGCGGTATCGGCGGCTTCCTGGGCGACTGAGGTTTCGATGGCCGGCGGCACGACCGTTGTCGCGACGCTGATGTGGGCGTCGTCGGCCGAGACGTTGTCGACTGCGGCGAGGGCGCTCGCGACCGCGCCCTGCACGTCAACGCTGACGCCGGCGTCTGACGGGTTGACCACGTAACGCCCGTCGACGCGGCTCAGCGATGCGCTGATCGGATCGCGCTGCGCTGCCATGGCGATCGCCGCGACGTTGTGCACGAGCTTGGCGTTGTCCCAGGTCGCAGCCGGGCTGACTGACACACCGTTGACCAGCACGCGGATCTGTTCCTGGAGCTGCTCGATGAAGTTGGTCGCGCGGCCGACGCCCATGGCCTCATCGATCATGAAGGGGACGTCATAGCGCCGACCGATCAACGAGAAGGGCACCGACTGGGAACTGTTGCCGAGGTCGATGACCAGCTGCCCGGTCGATAGATCGGGCAATGCGGTGTCCAGCTTGGCCGCGGCGGAGTTTTCATCGAGGCCCGACACGGATACGCCACCGATGTCGACACCGGGCAAGATGCGACCCTCATTTACGCGCGCATAACCAACCGCAAACGCGGCGCCGAAGATGGCGACGGCGAGGAGGGTGACTCCAAAGGTGAAGCCCATGCGGCGCATGGGTGCGCCAGTAAGCGGACTCGGGGAAATGCCAAGCGGAAGAGATGCAGTGCGGGCCATCGACAAAAATCCTACCAGTGATCGAGGCCATCGGACGGTGGCCCGATGGTCGGGGGACGTAACAGCCGGGCGGCTAAATGTGCTGGTTTTGGTGCCGGTTTTGGCGCCCGATTTCTAGCTCGGCTGGCGGCGCAGAATCACGACTCGACGATGCGGCTCCTCGCCAATCGACTGGGTCGAGACGTCGGCGTTGTCGCGCAACGCGAGATGGATCCAGCGGCGCTCGAGTGCGGGCATAGGCTCAAGTTGGAGCATTTTGCCGCTCTCCGTGACCTTTTCCGCGGCACGGGTCGCGATCTCACGGAGCTGGCGCTCGCGCCGGCCACGGTAGTCCTCGACGTCGACCAGGACGCGCGTCCACGCGCCGAGCTGGCGCGAGAGCATTAGGTTGACCAGGTGCTGCAGCGCAGACAGGCGCTCGCCTTTGCGGCCGATGAGCGCGCCCAGCGCTTCCTTGGTGCTTTCGTCGCCGCGGACGTCGAGCTTCGAGGTATCGCCGGTTTCAATGCTGACGGTGACGGCCAGGCCCATGTGGTTGAGCAACTGCTCCAGGATCGCGCGGCCGGCCTCGAGCGCCTCAGGTGAAGCCTCTGCCGCCTGGATTTCTTCGCGCTCGACGCTCAGACTGGCGCGTCCGGCGCGCACTTCTTCCTGCTCGCTCTCGCTGAGCGTGCCCGTGCTGCGCTCGGGGCGGGCGAAACTCCCCTCACGCCGCGGACCGCGGTCAGGCCGATCGGGTCGGCGACCAGCGGGTCGATCCCGGAAAGTACCGCGCGACTCACCGGCGGGCCGATCATCAGATGGCCGATCGCCGGTTGGCGCGGCTGCCCGGTCACTGCTGTAGCCACCCTCGCGCCGCGGACCGCGGTCACTGCGTCCCCCACGCTCGCGGCTGAAACCGCCTTCGCGCCGAGGCGGACGCTCAGCCTGATCAGCGCTATCGCCAAACGACTCGCGTGGCTCGGGCGGTGGCGGTGGCGGAAGCGGCGTCTGGGCCGCGGCCTCGCGTCGGGGAGCAGCCCCGCCCAAAGCTGAGCGTGGTGCCGCAATGATTCGCGCGGGCTCCGCGCCCATGCCAAGCACGCCCCGGCTGCCGGGTGTGAGGATCTCGAAATCGAGATCGTCGAGGCCGGCACCGAACGCGTCGCGCGCTGCCTTGAGCGCCTCCTCAACGGTCTTGCCTGTGAACTCCTGGTATTCGCTCATCGCCGTCTCCCTCGGCGGCTGGTCCGCGCGCGCTGGCGGTCCGGCCGAATGGTGCCGGCAGCCCGGTCTTCTGGACTCCGGCTGTCTGTTGTGGAGCGGCCATCTGCCGCTGCATCGGGACGCTTAGTAGGTCCACTCGTGACCGGGAAACGCGGCTGGTGATCGACCGCGAACCCTGGTGTCCAGCCGAAGAGGGGAAAGAGTGGCCCCCACCCGACGATCAGGTATTGCTGCACGATCGAGTACGCCGTGAACACGATCCAGTAGATGAACAACCCGGCCGGCAGGAACCAGCCGTAGAAAAGTGAGAATAGAGGCAGGATCATGAAGATGCGCTGCTGCGACCGAGTCTGCGGGTCCGATGTCCGCGGCGTCATCATCCGCGACTGGATCAGCTGCAGGAAGGCGGCAACGAGCGCCAAGCCGGAGAGCCCGAACCGTGGGTCGGTGAAGATGGGGTTGGGGATGTGGAACAGCACCTCGGGAACGTGTGAGTCGAGGTTGCCCAGCCAATGGATCGTGGGATCGATGCACGGCTGGAGCGTGCCCGGTGCCTGGCACACGATGTGCAGCACCGGCTGGCCCAGGAACTGCAGCGCCGAGCTGATGTCGGGCGCGGCCAGGCCCTGGTTGATGACCGAGTAGATGGGCAGTAGCAGGAAGAGCTGCAGGAACGACGGCAGGCAGCCCGACGCGGGGTTGACGCCGCGCTCCTTGTAGAGCCGCATCTGCTCTTCGTTGATCTTGGTCCGGTTGCCCTTGTACTTGACCCCGATCGCGCGGACCTCGGGCTGGACCATCTGCATCCGCTTCTGAGAGACGATCTGCTGGCGGAAGAGCGGGATGAGGACCGTCTTGATGATCAGCGTCAGGATGATGATGGCGATGCCGATGTCGCCAAAGAGCGAGTAGAAGAGCGCCAGCAACAGGAACATGGTCTGGAAGATCGGGTTGAACAGCCAACCCAGGATGCTCACCGGGTCCCCGGCCAGCGTCACCGGACAGAGGGCATGCGGTTCCGGCGTCGCGCCCGGTACCGGCGTGGGTGCATCCGACGGGCGCGGCGTGATTGCAGGGATGGGGCACGCGCTCGCACTGGGAGCCGGCGAAGCGACCGAACCCGATGCAACCGGCGTCGCGGCAGCTGTTGGCGCGATCGAGGGTGATGGTGAATCGGCGTTTATAGGAAGCGCGCCAACCAGGGCCGCGCCGAGTGCAACGAGGGTCAGCAGCAATAGGAGGATCCGGCGCGCGTTGCGCGCCCGCAGGTCAGCGGACGGGGTCATAGCCACCCGGATTCCAGGGACCACATTTGGCGATGCGCTGGGCGCCCATCAGGCTGCCCTTGAGCAACCCGTACTTCGTTATCGCCTGCTCGGTGTAGCGCGAACACGACGGCTCGAACCGACAAGACGAAGGAAGCCAGAAGAAGACCGCGCGGTAGAGGCGGATGGCACCGACACCGAAGAGCTTCATCGGATTCATCGAGTGGTCACCAATCCAGCGGTATGGAGTAACCCGATCAGTGCCGGCGCGAGGTCAGCTTGGCTTGCCGCGGCGGAAGCGGGACGCATCACGAGCAGGATGTCCCAACCTGGATGAACGTCCGCGGCGACCGCGCGCAGGATCGTGCGCAAACGGCGGCGCTGACGATTGCGGACAACGGCAGTCCCAAGACGTTTACTGGTCGATATGCCATAACGCGTTTGTTCAAGTCCGTTCCCGCGATAGCGCAGCAGCAGCAGGGGGTGGCTTCGGCTGCGGCTGTCTGTCTGGATGGCCCGGAATGCGACGGCGGATCGCAGCATCTCCACGGAGACCCTGGATGGCGCCGCGTCAACCACTTAGGCCGTCAGCTGCTTGCGCCCCTTTGCCCGCCGTGCGGCGAGAACCCGCCGGCCGCCCGGTGTCCTCATGCGCTTGCGGAAACCATGTTCCTTCGCACGATGGCGCTTCTTCGGCTGGAAGGTCGGTTTTCCCATTTCTTGTGTGGAGCTCCCTCGGCGCGTTGTCAGGACGGTCGCACGATGACCGATCTGGCTCAAGATTGAGAAGGCGATGGGCGCCGCAGCACGTCCGCCTAGCGCGAGATTATAGCCGCCGCCGCGGTGCGGCCAATTTGAGGGCAAACGACATGGCTGATTTCCAGGCTCCAGGCAGCGCGACGATCGAGGACTTTCATAAGATCGACATGCGCGTCGGTCGGATCATTGGCGCCGAACCATTCCCACGCGCGCGTGTTCCGGCGTATCGATTGACACTCGATTTCGGACCTTACGGGACGCGTCGATCGTCGGCGCGATTGCCCCTGACGTACCCCGACCCGGCTCCGTTGATCGGTCGGCTCATCATTGCCGTTGTCAACTTCGCGCCGCGCAACATCGCTGGTTTCGAAAGCGACGTGCTGGTCCTTGGTGCGCTGCCGGCCAATGGGTTGATACCACTGTTGAGTGTCGACAGCGACGCGCAACCGGGTGATCCAGTCGGCTGAGCACGATACCCCATGGGAGTATCGACGATTCTGGTTGCGGCTCGCGCGAACGCGGTGCTACTGTTCGCAGCCCCGAGACCGTGAGGGACCGGAGGGAGGAGACCAGACCGCGGTCGGTAGGTTGGCCGGGAACCCAACCAGTGCCGTTCGCGCAGGACATTTTCTAACGGGCGCCGTGCTGATTGCGCTTGCTCTCTTGCGGCTGCCCACCTATCAATGATTCACCACGAGGCGGCGTATTGATGGACGCGAAGCAGGTCTGGCGCGCAGCGCTGGGCGAGTTGCAGGTCTCGCTGTCCCCGGCCAATTTCGAGACCTGGCTGAAAGAAACCGCCCTCGTCGCCGTCGATGACAACCGCTTCCGCGTCGCGGTGCCGAATGGCTTTGCCAAGGACTGGCTCGAGACCCGCTATCGCTCGTTGATCAGCCAGACGCTTGCACGCATCGTTGGCTACAGCGTCCAGGTCGACTTCGAAGTCCGCGAAGGTATTGCGGCCAGCACCGCGGAGGAAAACGGCGCCGCGCAAACTGCGGCGGCCGTGCCCACCGCGCACGTTCGACTCGAACCCGGTCGCGTGGGCGGACCCGACGGTGGCAGCGCGAGCCTCAACCCGCGCTATACGTTCCGCAACTTCATCGTCGGCTCCGCCAACCGGCTCGCTCATGCCGCGTCACTGTCGGTCGCCGAGCGTCCCGGCCACGCCTACAACCCGCTCTTTCTGTATGGCGGGGTTGGCCTGGGCAAGACGCACTTGATGCACGCGATCGGCAACCAGGTGTTGGCGCGCTTCCCGCGCAAGCGGGTCGTCTATGCGACGAGCGAGAAGTTCACCAACGAATTCATCACGAGCATCCAGCAGGGCAAGATCGACGAGTTTCGCGGCCGTTATCGGCGCATCGACCTGCTGCTGATCGACGACATCCAGTTCATCGCCGACAAAGAGCGAACCCAGGAAGAGTTCTTCCATACGTTCAATGCGATCCACGAGGACGGGAAGCAGATCGTCCTCTCGTCCGACCGACCGCCCAAGCTGATCCCTACCCTCGAGGAGCGGCTGCGCAGCCGGTTTGAGTGGGGTTTGATCGCCGACCTGACGCCACCCGACCTCGAGACGCGCATCGCCATCCTCCGGGCCAAGGCTGAGGAGCAGCAGGTCCACATCGGCTCCGACGTGCTCGAGTTCATAGCGCGCAAAGTCATCAGCAATATCCGCGAGCTCGAGGGTGCGCTCAACCGCATCGTGGCCTACGCCAACATGGGCGGCATGCCGCTCACCAATGAATTGGCGCAGGCGGTGCTGTCGAACGTCCTGTACAACCCCAAGCGTCGGCTCGTCACACCCGAGCGCATCGCCCAGGCCGTGTCGGAGTACTACAGCGTCGATCTCGAGGCGCTGCGCGGTCAGAAGCGCGACCGCGCGATCGTCATGCCGCGCCAAGTGGCCATGTACCTGATGCGCGCCGAGACAGAGGTGTCACTCCTGCGCATCGGCCAGGAACTCGGAGGGCGCGACCACTCGACCGTCCTCCACGCATGCGACAAGATCAATCGCGAGACGCAGGAGAACGAGGAGTTGCGGCGCGATCTGGCGGCCGTTCGGGAGCTCATCTACTCCGACTGATTTAGGTTTAGTCGTGGTGGAAGACGGCCCCGATCCTGTGGAGAACCACCGCTTTACCCGGGGACAACAAGTGGGCAGCCGGGATGCTATCCACATGGGCCGTGTGAGCAGTCCACACTCGGAAATCCTCTTTGACCCACTCATCCACCGCCCTGGCGGCTTCCGGAGGGTAAAAAGGAGCGCGGAACAGGGTTAATCCCCCACTTCCACACCATGATGATGACGGTGAGATGAGAAGATAAGAAGAGATACCAATAATGAGCGGCGGCAGGCCGGAGAGGGAGTTCAAGCGACGTGAAGCTATCGGTGATGCAGGAAAACCTGGCGCGTGGGCTGGGCATAGTCAGCCGTGCCGTCAGCAGTCGCAGCACGTTGCCGGTGTTGTCGAACGTCCTGCTGCGTACCGAGGACGCCGGGCTCAAGCTGACCGCCACGAATCTTGAGATCGGCATCACGGCTTGGGTCGCGGGCAAGATCGATGTCGAGGGTCAACTGACTGTCCCGGCGCGCCTGTTCAACGACATCGTCGCGGGTTTGCCAACGGGCGAGCGTATCGACCTCGAGTCGGACGACCCAACCACCCTGCGCATCAAGGCTGGTCGCTACCAGACCCAGTTGCGTGGCATTGATGCCGAGGAATTTCCGGTCATCCCGTCACCCGGCGAACGGCCCACGACGCGGGTCAGTCAAAAAGATCTACGTCATGCGCTGAGCGAGGTCGTATTCGCCGCGGCCAGCGATGAGGCACGACCCATCCTGACCGGCGTGCTCACCCGACTGTCGGGTGACAAGCTGACACTCGCCGCCGCCGACAACTACCGGATCGCGGTGCGCAGCCTGCACATCCTCGACGCCGTCGAGGATACCAGCCTGGTCGTGCCGGCGCGCTCGTACGCCGAGTTGATGCGCGTCATGACTGACAGCGACGAGCCGGTCGACATCATGCTCGCCAACTCGAAGAGCCAGGTCCTCTTCCACGTCAACGACATCGATATCGTGAGCCGGCTCATCGACGGCCAGTTCCCGAACTACCAGCAGGTGCTGCCGTCGTCGCATACGACTCGGGCCGTTGTCGAGCGCGACGAGCTGCTCAAGGCCGTCCGCCTGTCAGCCCTCATTGCGTCCTCGGCCGCGAACGTCGTGCGCCTCCGCCTGGGCGATGACGGCTCGGGCATGATCAACGTTGCTGCCGCGGCCGATGTCGGCGAGGCACAGGGCGATGTCGAGGCCGCGATCGAGGGCGAGGCGGTACAGATCTCGTTCAACGCGCGCTATCTCCAGGAAGCGCTGCAGACCCTCGAGCAGGACCAATTGGCGCTCGAGTTCTCCGGACCGCTGTCACCAGGCGTGTTGAAGCCGACCGATGACGAGGATTACGTCCACGTCATCATGCCCGTCCGCACGCCGTCTTAGACCCGCACCCGCCGTACCCAGGCGGGCATTTCAAAAGATGCGCGTAGACCAACTCTCTCTCGCAGGCTTTCGTAGTTACAGCGCGATCACGGCCGAGTTTCCGGCCGGGCCCCAGGTTGTCGTGGGCGATAACGCCACAGGCAAGACGAACCTCCTCGAGAGCCTGGTCGTGCTTGGCACCGGCCGGTCGCATCGCGCGGGCGCGGACGGTGAGTTGGTCGCGTGGGGCGCGGAGTTCGCGCGGCTCGAAGCAAGCGTGACTGGATCCGCAAGGACGTCGACGAAGATCGAGGTGGTCATCGCGCTCGGTGCGAGTGGTGGCGGGCGCAAGCGCGTCCTCGTGAACGGCGTGGCCCGCCGTCCGACAGCGTTGAGCGCCGCGCTCCCGGTCGTCCTGTTCGCGCCCGAGGACATGCTGCTCATCTCGGGCGGCCCGGCGCTGCGCCGTACGGCGCTGGACACGCTGGTCGCCCAGACGCTGCCCGCCGCCGGCGCCACGCAATCGACTTATATGCGTGCGATCACTCAGCGCAACAACCTGCTGCGCTCAATCCGCGATGGCTCAGCCGCGCCTGACGAATTACGCTTCTGGGACCAGGTCGTGATCGATGATGGCGCCAAGATCGTCGACTGGCGGCGCGACACCATGGCCCGACTCGCTGGCCCCGTTGCGGCTGCCCACGCCGAGATCGCGCCGAACGAGGAACCACTGATGTTGCGCTACGCGACCAACGCGGAGCCAGTTGGCAATGAAACGACCGCGGACGCGCTGCGCCGCCGGTTGACCGAAACGGCCGACAAGGAGCAGTGGAACGGGGCCACGTTGATCGGCCCGCACCGCGACGACGTGATATTCGCGAGCAATCAGCGCGACCTCGCAGGCTTCGCGTCGCGCGGCCAGCAGCGCACGGCCATCCTGGCGTTCAAGCTCGCGCAGCTGGATCTTCTGCGCAGCGTCCTTGGGGAGCCGCCATTGCTATTGCTGGACGATGTTTTCAGTGAGCTCGACCCGGGCCGGCGCGCCCATCTCGTGCGTCGCATCGGTGAGCTGCCGCAGGCTTTCGTGACGACAACGACGACCGACGACCTTGACCCGCAACTCGTCGCGGCAGCGACCGTGTGGGAGGTAACGCCGGGGAAATTGGAGCGAGCGAGTTGAGCCCGCGCCGGCCCATGCGGCGCATCGGTGATGTGCTTCCCGAGCTGGCCAAAGAGCTGGGCATCGCCGATGAGCTGCGCCTGTCGCGCCAGATGGCCGCGTGGGAGCGGCTCGTGGGTGAGCGCGTCCCCGCCGCGGCCGGCTCGTCGCGGTTGTTGTCGGTCCAACCGCCGGCGCTCGTGGTCAGCGCGACTGATGCGCGTGTCGCGCTCGAGCTGCGACTCCGTCAGGGCGAGCTGCTAGAGGCGTTCGCCCAGGTTCCTGAGGGTGTTCATCTGATCGAGTTGCGCGTTGTCGTTCGGCCGCCAGGTGCTCGCGGCGGTCAACCGGGCGGCCCGCGCTAGACTCGCCAACGATGGCATCCCGGCTACAGATCAAGTACGGGCTTGTCGCCGAAGAGGACCGCCTTTCGAGCTCATCCGATGCTTTGATCGTGACCGAGCCGACGACCGGCTCCAAGGCGCGCAGCAAGGGCAGCCTCTACCTGATCGCGACCAGCCGCCAGACCGGCGGCCGCACGCGCGAAGCATGCAAGCTCGTGGCCGATTCGATCCGGCGCGAGTATTACTACGACGAATCGGCGGGCATCGCGATCGTCCTCGAAAAGGCGATCCGCGCCTCCAATCGACGATTGCGCAATTCGCGTGAAGGGGCCGGTCTGCCGGTCGGTGCAATCGGCGTATCGCTCGCGGTCGTACGTGGCAACGAGCTGTATGTCGCGACCTGCGGCGAGGCGGACGGCTACCTCGTGCGCTCGGCCCGACTGCTCATGCCCGAACACGAAACAGGCAGCGGCCTGCCCGCGACAGATTCGCTCAAGGTTGAGGTGTGGCGCGGCGAGTTCTCAGTAGGTGACTCGCTTGTGCTGTGCTCGCGCAACATGGTCGAGGTCGTCGGTACCGAAGAGCTGAAGAACGCGGTAGTGACGCTCCACCCGCAGTCTGCCGCGGAACATCTGCATCACCTGTTCGTGGCGGCTGGTGGCGAGGGCTCAGACGCCGTCCTGGCGATCGAGGCGACCGAGGTGTCGCTCGCCCGGGTCGAGCACCGCCTTGTGCCGGTCACTCCCTCAGAGCCGCTTGCCGGCGCACCCATCACTTCGCCGATCCCGCTCGCCGACAAGGTGTCTGGAGCTGCCACGGCGGTCCAGGAACGCGCAGTCGCCGCGCGCGGTGCGCTGCGCGAGGGGTTGAGTGGTGGCGTCAGTCGCGTGCTGGACCAGATGCCCCGACGCCGCACCTCGTTCCGCCGCATCACATCAGTGACGACACAGCGTGAGACGCAACGCCGCGCGGCGTTGGCGATCCTCGCCGCGATCGGCCTCGTCGCCGTGCTGGGTGTCGGGCTCTGGTACTGGCGCCCGCTGCGCAGCGACAACCCGATCGATCAGGTCAACCAGGGCGAAGCAGCTTTGGCCGGCGCGATCGACTCGGCCAACCTGGTGTTCGGACCGGACGACCTGATCCACACCGACCCGGACCAGGCGCAAACTCTGCTACGCGACGCGTGGTCGAACCTGGCCATCGCGCGCCAGGCCCAAGTTGACCCAACGACCATCACCCAGCTCGACTCCGAGCTGCGCAGCGGCCTGGACACGCTCTACGCCACCACGACGATTGCCCCCACGCAGCTCTACACCGCGCCCGCCGGGGCAAAGATCACGGCGCTGACGCAGGGTCCGGATGAGGCCGCGTACGCCATTGTCGGCAACACCGTTGTCCGCGCTGATCCCGTGACCGGTGCCGTCACCACGGTCATCACCGAGGGCGATGGCACTGGGGCAGGTATGGCCGCGCCACGCCTCCTGGCGCGCGGCGGGCCTGACCTGCTTGTCGTCGATGTCGACGGTGGGTTGTGGCGCTGGCGGCCGTCCGGCGCATTGGGTCAGGTCCGTTTGTCGGGCGACCAGGTCTGGGACGAAACGGTCGTCAACATCGAGTGTTTCGTGATCAATCCTGACCAGGGTCTGTACCGGATCTACGTGCCCTATCCCAAGACCAGCCAGATCCTGCGCTACGACCCGACCGCTGATGGTGGTGGCTTCTCCGCACCGGCACCGTACTTCATCAGCGAGAGCGTCGACGTCTCGTCGTTCCGCCAGCTGTACGTCGACGGCGATGTGTACGCCGTGACCGCCGACAACCTCGATCAGTACTTCAGCGGCCGTCAGACCGCTTTCTCGCTCGACGCGCCGCCTGACGACACCGACCTGCGGCCCGGCCACGAATATGCGCGGCTCGCCGCGACCGGTGTACGCGCTGACGGCAACCTCTACGTGTGGGACAAGCTCTGGTCGCGTGTCCTCGTGTACGACAAGGGCGCTGGAGCGTATTCGACGCAATTCCTCGCGGCCGACAGCGCGCAGCCGCTGTCAGACATTTCTGGCATGTACGTCATCGACCGCGGCCACACTGTGCCGCCGCTGATGGTTTTCGCGACGTCTGCCGGCCTATTCCAGGTCGAGCTCGGCGCGGCAACTGGCCCGGAGCCGTCGATCTCGCCGACACCGGCGGCGAGTGCCACTACCCCTGCGGCCTCCTCGCCCACCCCGATAGCAAGCGCAACGCCCGCCGGTCCGTCGCCCTCGCCCTCGCCGCGGCCGCGCCGTACGCCGCGGCCGCTCGAGTCGCCAACCGCCGGCCCGAACACCACTCCCTGACCAGAGCCGCGGACTAGAATTCCGGGCATGTCCGGCGAGGGCACCAACGGCCACAACGGTAACGGCGGCCTGAACGAGTTGATCGTTGAGAGCGTCCGCGTCCACATGCTCTCGTCACAGCACGTGGTCATCCTGCGCGACACGGGCCACGACCGTTATCTGCCGATCTGGATCGGGCCGTGGGAAGCAAATGCGATCGCCATGCGTCTCCAGGGCGTGACGCCTGAACGGCCGATGACGCACGACCTGTTCAGCCAGGCGCTGACGGAGGTTGGCGCGACCCTCTCGCGAATCATCGTGTCGGATCTGGCCGAGGACACCTTCCGCGCGCGGCTGATGCTCAAGGTGGACGGCCGCGAACTGGATCTGGACGCGCGACCGTCGGACGCGATCGCGCTCGCGCTGCGCACGGGCGTGCCGATCTTCGCAACAGATTCAGTGATGGATCGCGCGGGCGTGATCCCGGAAGGTGCCGAAGAAGAGAGGCTGTCGGTCTTCCGCGAGTTCGTTAATTCGCTGAAGGTCGATTTGACTGACGATCCCGAAGGCGGCCGCAAGGAGGCGTAGCGGCATCCGCCTGTGGATCTAGACCACGGAAGCCAACCGACCTTGGACTAGGCGGTCGGACCCTCTGCGAGCAGCGGCTCACCGCACTCGAGCGCACTCGAGCGGTTGAACCAGAGGCGCAACCGCAAACGCCAGAAATCGCGCACGGCTCGCAGCACGACCTTGGGATTCGCCCCGGTCTGCTTGCCGGCAATTCTCGGGTAGTGCGGCACGCCGACCTCGGCAATGCTTCGCTTGCGCTGGAGCAACTTGACGAGCAGCTCGCCTGATAGGAAGCCGCCTTCCGATTCGACGCGGATGCCTTCCAGTGCCGCCCGGCGGAAGAGCTTGCAGGCGCAGTCGGGGTCCTTCACCTTTAGCCCGAAGAAGAGGCGCAGTGCCAAGCGGTACGAGCGCGCATAGGCGAGCCGCACGAACGGATCGGCGCGCTTGACGCGATAACCCACCACTACATCGGGCTGATCGGCCTGCGCCTGGCGCTCGAGCAGCTTGGCCAGGTCCTCGATGTGGAACTGGCGATCGCCGTCAGTGAAAGCCACCAGGTCATATCGTGCGGCGCGGAAGCCGCTGCGCAAGGCACCGCCGTAGCCGCGGTTAATCTCGTGATGCACGGCCCGGACCTGCGGATACTTCGCGGCGAGCTCGTCGGCGAGCCGCGGTGTGGCGTCCTTGCTGCCGTCGTCGACCGCGATTATCTCGAACTGCTGGGCGAGTCGCGGCAGCACCTCAAGCGCCTCGGCGACGAGCGCCTCGATGTTCTCGGCCTCGTTGTGTGCCGGGAAGAAGTAGGACAGGGCAGCCGCACGTGGTCGGTCGGAGTTCACGTCGGTCACGGCCACCGCGCGATTATAGGTTCGAGTCATCCGCGCCCGGTTCGCGCCGAGCTTCACCAGCCGAGCGTCACGCCCCAGTACACGCCCCACGCATTGACCAGGATCGACAACAGGACGAGTGGCACAGCAACCAAGGCAAACGCGCGGCCTTTCGTGCCCAGCCACGCGATCGCGATCGTGACCAGCACGAGAGCGAATGGCGCGAAGTCATTGCTGAACCGGTAGCCGAACTGGACCCAGCCCTGGCTGAAGTGGGCGAGGTTGACGACGGTGATCGCGACCACTGCCAGCAGCGCGCCGATGACAACGCGCTGCCGCCACGCGACCGCACAGATGTACGGGATCAGCAGAAAAGCCGGGCTGGTGAGCAGGATGCTCATGCCGAAAGTGCTCGGTATCGCAATCGGGCACGACGGTCGCAGCAGGGAAAGCCCACAGTCGACGCCGTTCGGAAACATCGTCGGCGGCCAGAGGAACATGATCACGGCATTGAGCGGGATGTAGAGCGGGTTCTCCGCGCCCCACTCGCGCTGGCCATAGAACTCGTCGGACGGTGCGTAGCCCTGGCCCCGGAATTGATGCTGGAACAGGTAGTCGTAGATCGGGTTGAAGAGGTGACCCGTGCTGACGTAGTTGTACGCGAGCAGGAGCAGGAGCGGAATGGCGGCGCCCAGCCCGGCAGAGATGGCGCGCTTCCTGTAGGAGCCACCACCACCGACAAACAAGAAGAACGGCGCGCCGAAGATGATCGTGAGGCGCGACAGAGCAGCCATCCCGAAGACGAAGCCGGCCGCGAACTGCATCGGGTCGATCTGCCCGAATAGCCGCTTGCCCCACGCTACGAACAGGCTCCTCTGAGCGAATGTGGCCGCGATTGGGTTGGTCATGCCGGCGTCAACAGCAGCGGCCGCGCTGAGTCGTACTGCGCGCCTGACCTGCTCGCGCCGTTCAGCATCCAGGGCGAGCGTGACCCCGAGCATCAGGAAAGTGATCGCCACAACATGGGCCAGGAACCACGTCGTACTGATGATGACGGCATACCAGTGAACAGTTCCGAACGCGAAGAACAGCGTCGCAAGGAACGACGCGGCGCGGTTTTCAGTGAGCCGCGTGGTCAGGCGCCAGGCGAGGCCCACGTTGATCGCGCCAAGCACGACTCCGAACAGTTGCGCGTCCGTGGCGAGGCCAAACATGGCCACGAGCGGCATCAGCACCAGCGCCGGCAGCGGAGGGAATGGCAGGAGCGCCATCGATGGCGCGCCGGGCTCGCTGGGCAGCGGCATTACGTCCTGGAAATAACCGTTGACGAACGGTCCGTCAGCCACGGGATAGGCGATGGCGAAGTGGCCATGCAGGAACGCGTCGGCCTGCCAGACGAAGTGGTTGTACCAGCCCGATCGACCCGGGTTGGTGAAGGTGTAGATCCCGAGCGCCAGAATGACGAAGAACAGCCCGATGTAGGCCGGGTCCGCCCGATCCAGCGTGGTGCGCAACCGCCCCATGATGGTGGTGTTACCGGCGTCCTGCCGACCGTCCACAGGGTAGGTCGTCGCTATACTCCGCTGCACTTGGTCATCCCCTGGAGGTTAGGTCGATCGTGACGGCGCCCCGGGCAGACGGGGCCGACCGAACTCCTGGCGCCAGCCGCGCGCGCGGGGTGCGAACGGCCTTCGGCAGCCTCGCAGTACTGCTTCTCGTCGGACTTCTCCTTCGCCTAACTATTGCATACGTCCTGCTGCCCGGCTCAGGCTTCGAATCGGACATCGGGACCTTCACTGCGTGGGCTTTGCAGCTCGGCCAGCACGGTCCAAGCAGTTTCTACTCGAGCGCGGGCTTCGCTGACTACCCGCCGGGGTACCTATACGTACTGTGGCTTTTAGGGGGGTTAGGTAACCTCCTCGCCCCGTTCACGCAGGGCGACGCGGTCGCCGCGACAGCCGCACTCATCAAGCTCCCGCCGATGCTCATGGACATCGCCGTGGGAGCGCTCCTCTATTTCCTCGTCACACGCTGGCGCGCCAACCGGCCTGACGCTGCCCGCTTGGGCCTGATCGCCGCCGGGCTGTACGTGCTCAACCCGGTCACTTGGTACGACTCGGCCGTGTGGGGCCAGGTTGACGCTAGCGGCGCGCTGATCATGCTGCTCACCCTCGCGGCGCTGATGCGCGGCAACTCTGAGGGCGCGTCTGTTCTGGCGGTTGTCGCGGCGCTGATCAAGCCCCAGTTCGGCATCGTCGCCCTGCCCGTAGTGGGCATCGTGCTGCTGCGCCGCCACGTGCTCCGACCCGGCACGAACCCGCGCAACCCGGTGCTCTTGCCCGAGCGCTTGCGCCAGTGGTTCGAGGTCGAAGACGGCGTATGGCGATTAGTCTCATCGGCGGTCAGCGGGTTGGTCGTGCTGCTGTTGATGCTCTTCCCGTTCTCGATGGACGTGATCCGGTTCTTCAACCAGATGACTGGCACGGCCGCCGGCTACCCCTACCTGAGCGTCAATGCATACAACCCCTGGGCTCTCGTGGGCGCCGGCGGTGCCACACCGCTTGCCTTCGGTGGCGGCTGGTCATCTGACACCGTGGCACTCATCGGTCCGTTGCCCGGCGTGGTGGTTGGCGGCCTGCTGCTTGCGATCGGGTTTGCGTTTGGCGTCTTGAGACTCGCCTGGCAGGACGACCGGCGCAGCATCGTCGCGGTGGCCATCTTCCTGGCGCTCGCCTTCTTCATGCTGCCGACGCGCGTCCACGAGCGCTACATGTTCCCGATCTTCGGCCTGTTGCCACTGCTCGCGGTGGTCGATCGGCGCTGGATGATCGCGACTGTGGCACTGTCGATTGCCGCGTTCATCAACCTGCACGGCGTTCTCACGACCGAGCTCTATGCGACACCCAATCTCGAGCATCTGCCTTTTGGCGAGCTGTTCCGACAGTCGCTGGGCATCCTCACGGCGATCTTCCTCAATGTCTTTGGCTTCGTCCTCATCGCCTATCAGCTGCGACCGGGCGCCGCGGCCAAACGGGTGGCGCTGCGCGAGGAAACTGCGGCCGAACGCGTTGCGTCAAGCGCGGCATGGAACAGCTCACGGCCAACCAGGTTCGGCGATGCTCTGACCGCCGCAGCCCCGGCAGGCGCTCCCACGGTCGCGGCGGCGTCGGCGCCGGCTCCCGCCACGCCTGACCTGCAGAGCTACGTCGAGCCCGACGACGAGGAGCCGATCTTCGACGACGGCCCGTCGCCTGAGCCCGCAGCGTGGCGTGTCTGGCTGGGCGCGTTGACGGATCGGCCGTCCGTTCGGCGCGATCGCAGTGCGCTCCTCGTCAAGGAGCCCGGCGGCCGACTTTCGCGGCGCGATGTGGCCCTGGTGCTGCTGATCTTCCTCGTGTCGCTCTTCATGCGCACCTACCGGCTCGAGGTGCCGTATGGGCCGCACTTCGACGAGGTCTACCACGCGCGCACCGCGATCGAGTTCCTGCAGGACTGGCGCTACGACATGCCGCACGCCATCTATGAGTTCACGCATCCGCATCTAGCCAAGTACGCGATGGCGGTGGGCATCACGCTGTTGGGCAATAACCATGTCACGAGTACCACGGATCTGGGCACGCCGGTCACCGACGCGCTAACCGAAACCCGCTGGGATCCCGGCGACCAACCTGGCGTGCGCGATGGCGACCGGCTCTATGTCGCCACCGGTCAGGACCTGCGCGTCTACGACCTGGCGACAAAGGCCGAGGTGGCGCGGCTCAACATCCAGGTCACGACTCTCGCGGTCGATGAGACGGCGCACATCCTTTACGCGGCGCAATCAGCAGGCGCCATCTTCAGCATCTCGACCACAGCCTTCGACGCGATCAGGGCAGACCCGACTCTTGCGCCGCCGGCCCTCCAGCCCTTTGCACAGACAGCCGACCTGGTTGGTTCGGTCGCCCATCTCGTTGTCACCGGCGGGCAGCTGGTGGCCGTGTCTGACGGCGGGTCGGTGGTCAGCTTCGACCTCACGGGCGTCGAATCGGGCCACACGCTCATCACTGGCGCCTACTCACTCGTCGGCGTGGCGCCACGCGCCGAAGTTCTGGCCGATCCCACCCAGATCTCCGATTTGGGCGCCTATTCGCAGACGCTCGCCGACCTGATCTCCGATGACGCGACACGCATCCAGGGAGTGCTCGGTGGGGCAAACGGCCAGCGCGTCGTTGTCGCGGGCGACATCGGTGCGGTGACGCAGGACGTCCAGGACGCAATCGACAACGGCCAGTTGGCCGGCACCGGCATCGAAACGCGGCCGATGCTCGCGCTCAGCAACCCTTCAGGCATCAGCCTGCTGGATGCGGCCACCCTCACGCAGGTCAAATTCTTCGACACAGATGAAGCGGTCGCAGGCATGGCCATGGTGACCGGCGGGCCTGACGTGCCCACGATCTACGCGGCGAGCGGCTCCGACCTGGTAACGCTGCGCCTCCCGAGCGACGGCGCCGCGGCCCTGGGTTCGTCGCTGCCAATGCCAGGCACCGTCAGCGACGTCATCTGGAATGACGCGACCACGATGATCCACGTGCTCGGCCAAGTGCAGCACGGCACGCAGCCCACGGTCTACGTCGTCGAGCCGCGCTCCAACGCAGTCTTCGCCGACGCGCCGCTCGACTTCCAGCCGCAGGCGCTGGCGATGGACGTCCAGAAGCTGCGCCCTGCCGACGATCGCGATGACCTACTGGCTGTCAGCGCCACCGGTCAGCTGGCGACAGTCGAGGTGGGCAACAACCAATTCGCGTACCGCTTCCCGGGCGTGCTGCTGGCGTCGCTGATGGCGGTGTGCATCTACCTGCTGGCGCGCTTCATGTTCGCCCGCCGCGCGGTCGCTCTGATCGTGGCCCTGCTCGTGCTGGCCGACGGCATGTTCTTTGCCAATGCGCGCATTGCGATGAACGACACCTACGTCGCGTTCTTCATCGTCGCCGCGTTCACCGTGTTCGTGCCGTTATGGCTGGGTCGCTGGCGGAGCCGGCCCCAGATCGCAGTCGGATTGCTCGCTGTCGGAGTTCTGCTTGGCCTGGCTTTCGCCAGCAAGTGGGTCGGCCTGTACGCGATGGGCGGAGTCGGGCTACTGGTCCTGCTCCGCTCGGCGCTGGGACGGGTACTCGCACTCGTGGCGATGATCGGCCTGACCTCGGTCCTCGGCTACATCGCGATAACGCCGAACACGTCCGCCGCCGACCCGTCGCTGAACTACCTGTTCCTGATCGTGATGGTGACCCTCACGGTGCTGATGGCCGTCGCCATCGCTGTGCGGCCCATGCGCTTCTCAATCGATGAGCTGCGCCTTGGGGCAGTCGGCGCGCTCGTGCCCGGCCCGCTCATCCTGCTTTATGGCATTTACAAGTTGAGCCAGGGCGGTCCGCCGCCAATCCTCGGGACATTCCTAACGCCTACCCGCATCGCACTGCTCGGCGTCGCTCTGACGGCGGTCGGCGTGGCTATCGTGGCCGGACTGTGGTTCGCCGGCCGGCGCGGCATTGGTCCACTCGCGCATCGCGCGATCGAGAACGACCAGACTCCCGCTGATCCGCCGGCGCCGCGCGGCTGGCTGCGCCCAGGCTCCGGACCGCTCGGCGTGTCGTGGCTGCTCGCGCTTGGCGCCATCCTGCTGGTGCCTGTCGCGGTCTACCTGATCAGCTACATCCCATGGATCAACCTGGGCAACCACTGGGGTTTGCCGTTCTTCCCGGCGGGCACGCAGGGCCAGGGCTTCCTCGACCTCCAAAGGTCGATGTACGACTACCACAACAATCTGCGCGCGACGCACCCGGCCTCGTCGCCGTGGTGGGCGTGGCTGCTCGATCTCAAACCAGTCTGGTTTGAGCAGAACAGCTACGCCGACGGCACGACCGCGGTCATCTACGACAACGGCAACCTCGTCATCTTCTGGCTCGCCATCCCGGCCATGATCTGGACGTGCTGGCAGGCCTGGAAGCGGCACAGCTTGCCGCTGACCGTCATTGCCGTCGCAATCGCCAGCCTGTGGCTGCCATGGGCACGCATCGACCGCGCGACCTTCCAGTACCACATCTTCACCACGCTGCCGTTCACCTTCCTGGCGCTGGCCTATTTCCTGGCCGAGCTGTGGCACGGACCGTCGCGCGGCGCCTGGGCGGTCGCGCGCGTGGGTGCCGCCATCGCGCTAATAGGTGCGCCGCTCCTGTGGCTGCTGCGTCAACCGCTGTGTGGTCTGGCCAATACCCAATCGGTCAACGCGAATACAGAGGTCTGTGGCGCTCTCTCGCGCACCCTGACGCTGACCGACATCCAGGTCGTCGGCCTTGCCCTGGCGATTGGCGGTCTGATTGCGGCTGGCGTGCTGGTCTACCGGACGATCCGCAGCGATCCCTATATACCGCCGTCACCATCCTGGTCGCTGGCACTGCCCATCGCGTTCTCGATCGCGCTGCTCGGCGTGGTCATGACGATCGTCGGCGCGGGCCTGCCCGGCAACCCGGTCTTCTCAGCTGATGTTCGCGCCGAGGAGCCAGCATTCGTCGCGCTGTTGCTCCTCGCCATTCCCGCCTACTTCGTGCTCCACGCAAGCGACCCGAGAAAGTTCGTGGTGGGCGCGCTGTCGGCCGTCGTCATCTGGTTCGTCGCCTTCTATCCGAACATCGCCAGCTTGCCCGTGCCGACGCCGCTGTCGCAAATCCACCTTGGCCTGCTGCCGACCTGGAACTGGGGCTTCCAGTTCGGGGTCAACCTCGACCCAGCCGGCAACCTGCCGCTGTCATGGCCGGGCGTTGGATTGCTTGCCGTGACCGTCACCGGACTGTGCCTGGCGGCCATCTATGCCGCGCGATCGTGGAACGGCGGGCGCTATTCGAGCGACGAGGTCAGCGGGTTACCGGAACCCAGCTAGGGAGCTGCCCGAACCTGGCTGATCGAGGTCGGTTCGCCGACGATCGACGGGCTGACGTGCTCAGGCAGCGGGCCATGCGCCGCTACGCGCCGCGCCACGAAGAGGTAGTAGTCCTCGACTTTCGCGGTGATGTTCTCCCACGAGAACTGCGGCGCGCGCTCGCGGCCGGCAGCGCCCATCCGGGCGCGTAAATCGGCATCGCCCAGGACGCGCGCCAGGGCCTCAGTCAGCGCCTTGACGTCGCGCGGTGGCACTAGCAGTGCCTGCTGGTCGCGGCGCACGACACCCTTGTAGCCGTGGATGTCGCTGCACACGATGGGCGTGCCCGCGGCCATTGCCTCAAGTAGCACGATGCCGAACGACTCGCCGCCAGTCGCCGGGGAGACGAACACGTCTGCGGTCGCAAAGTAGCGCGCCTTGTCGTCGTCGCTCACCCGCCCCAGCAGCTCCACCCCGGTTAGACGGCGCGTCGCGATATAGCGCCGGATCTCCTTTTCCTGCGGTCCGGTACCGACCATCAAGAGGCGGCAGTTGAAGCCGCGTTTCTTGAGCACTCGGTACGCCTTGAGCAGGTAAAGCGCACCCTTGCGGCTCTCGAACCGCCCGACGAACAGGATGTTGAGCGTCCCGTCGCGGTAGCGCGCAAATGGCTGCACGCTCGCCAGGCGATGGATGTCCACGCCGTTGGGAATGATCTTGTAGTCGCCCGGGAAGTAGCGGTCGATGAAGTGCCGCGCGGCCGCGCTGACGGCGATGCGACCGTGCAGCCTGCGTGCGAAACGGCCGAGCATTCTCTTGCCAAACTCATATGCGGGACTCCAGCCCGCATAGGCGTGGAACGTCGCGATGTTGATGCTCTGGCTTTCGCGCAGCACGATGAGCGACAGGAACGGCACGAACGGCTCATGGAAATGGAGCACGTCGAAGCGCTCACGCTCGAGCATCTCGCGCACCTGTTGGGCGTAGCGCGGCGATACCGTCATCGTCCCGACTGAGCCGTTCGCCGGGACAGAGAAACCGTAGCCCAGGCGAATCACGTCGCCCTCGCTCTGGCGCTGCGGCCCGTGGATGCTGCTGATGATGCGCACGTCGTGGCCGCGCGCAATCAGGTTCTCGTACAGGAATCGGACGTGTGCGTTGACGCCGCCGGGCAGCGGGTAGATGTATGGCGTGACCAGGCCGATCTTCATCGGCGACCGGCCTCGCGCGGATAGCCCAGATCCCGGCCCAGCCCCGTACGGAGTACGCGGTGGCGGGCCGTGGCCCCGACCGCGCGGGCGTTCTTCTGTTGCTGGCGCACGAACATGTCGAATTGGCGGCGCCACGTGTAGGGCGTGCCGGTCCATTCGACCGTGCCCGCGAGGATCGCGGCGCGGACATCGTCCGGCGTCGACCCTTCAAAGGTGATCGATGCATGGCCGACATCGGCGGCCCGATGGGCGTCGCTGCCTGCCAGCGCCGTCAGCCCGACCTTCTGGGCGAAGTCCGGAGCGTTGCGTGACCAGCGCATGCGCGCGGTCGACGCGTTGAAGGCCTCGATCCCGTCAGGGTGGTAGACCGCGTCTTGCTCGTCCAGCAGTGAGCGCACCGCGCGGCCGCTGACACACAGTGGATACGGCACGAGCGGGTGAGGAATGATTGCGAGGCCGCCCTGTTCGTGGATTTTGGCCACGGTCGAGCGGAGAGAGCCCCACGGCGCGATGCGCTCGGTCATGAAAAGGCCGATCACGTGCCCAGCGCGGCTAGTGACTTCCTCACCGACGATGACGCTGACCTTTGCGCCGCGCGCCTCGGCCATCGCTTTGGCGGCAACCGCCGCGTCCATGCGTTCGTGGTCGGTGATCGCGATTACGTCGAGCTCGGCCCGCTCGGCCGCGTCGATGATCGCGGCGACCGATGAGATGCCGTCGGACGCCAGGCTGTGGATATGCAGGTCGGCCCGGCCCCGCGCACGCGTCATCGGATGTCCGCCCAAATCGGGAAGAACATCGTCCACCACTGCTCGGGCGCGTCGGCGATGGCGCGTTCGAACGCACGTGCCTCGGCGTCGAGAAATGCTGTCAACCGGTCGCGCCGCGATTCACCTGCAGTGACGGGCGTGATCTGTTCGATCCGCGTGCGGTAGTCGCTCCAGCCGACACGGCGGGTGACGATCAACCACGCGGGTGCGCCGGTCTCGTCGGCGAGCACTGCTGGACCGGCGGGTAGTCGGGCGGGTGCGCCGAAAAGCTCGACTGAGCTCCCGCCACCACCGACTGGTCGGTCAGCCACCAACGCCACGACCTCCTCGCGCTCGAGCGCCGCCCTGAGCTCGGTCGCGGCGCCCGCCGCGGGAATGACGTTCATGCCCGTTTCGGCTCGGGCACGTTCGAAATAAGCCTGCAGACCCGCATCGCCGATGGTCTCCATTGGCGCGGTGATGCGCGCGCCCAACGTCCTGGTGGCCCACAAGCCGGGGACCTCGATCGCCCCGAAGTGGAGGCCGACGATGATGAGTGCGCCCGACTTTCCGCCCTTGAACGCCTCGTCGGCCACGCTCCAGTCATCGGCCTGGACGCGCGCCAGCTTCGACTTACTGCTGTAGACCGGCAGGATCGCGCTCTCAAGGTAGCCACGCACGTAATGGCCGAAGGCGACCCGGACGAGTCGGTCCAGCGCCTTGGGGTCGCGCGCCGCAGCCGCGGTCTGCGCGTTGGCCATGTCGTGCGCCACGAGGTACTCGGCGACTCGTTGGAAGTTGGCGCGGACCAGGCGTCGACGGGTTGGTTGGACGCGGTAGAGCACGCCACCCAGCGCATAAGCGACGCGCTGCGAAAAGCCAGTTGGGATGTGCTGGAGGAGCCTTGTGGCGATGATCAGGACGCGCGTCCGGATGCCGACGCGTGGTGCAACTGGACGTGGCGTGGTGGCTTCCGCAGTCGCGTTCACCGGCCCGCGTCCATCTCTGCCGCGCGGGCGGCCAGTGCCTGCCTTTCGGCTTCGGTGTCGGGCCATATCGGCTTGAAGCTGTACCACTGGTCCGGCGCTGTCGCGATCATGTCCTCGATCG
>JBDTVN010000006.1:0-24386 GCA_040007155.1 Chloroflexota bacterium | reverse complement strand
CGAATTCGGCGCGCTGCCGCGTGAACCACTCGTGCACGTTGCGCAGGTCGCGATGAAGCAGGTCGGGCGCGTGCGGGTTGGCAAAGGCATCGACCGCCTGCGGGAAGTCGATCACCACCAACCGCCCTTCCCACCAGAGCATGTTGTACGCGGACAGGTCGCCGTGAACGATGCGCTCACCCGACAGCGCGCGCAGGGTGTCGAGGAGCTGATCGCGCGCATCGCGCGCCTGCTCGAACGACAATCCGGCGTTGGCCAGCCGTGGCGCCGCGCCAGCGCGGTTGCCGACGTACTCCATGAGGATGCCGTCCTCGGTCTGCTCCACCGGATAGGGCACGCACGCACCGGCGCGCCAGGCACGCTCGAGCGTCCCGAATTCGAGTGCCGGCCACATGCCCTTGGCAAGCTCGTGCCCGAACTTCGAACCCTGCTCGAGCGCCCGCCGCTCGCGCGGCTTCAGTCCCCAGCCAGCCTGGTAGACCGCGTCCGCGCGATAGATCGTGCCCTTCGAAAAGCCGAGCGCTTCGAGCTCGCCCTTCTTTGGGTAGCGCGGCCGGTAGCGCTTGTGCGCCAGCAGGTGCGACGAACCGTCGTCGGCGACGCGTTCGACGAGGAAGACCTCGGCCTCCTTGCCCGATTTGAGCACGCCGGCGTCGCGGTCTTCGTATGAATGTGTGATCAGCCATGGCGGAACGGGCGGATCGCCCGTCAATTCGAGAGACAAGTCAGTGAACTCCAATAGTCGGGTAGGGCTAGGCGTACGACCTGACCGACCAGAGAGTTCGAAAGCGGGGCTCAGCCCCGGAACGGCCGCGCGGCGCGCGACGAGGGGCTAGCGGCGCGAAGAAAGTTCCGGCCGGCGAGAAGAAAGGTCAAACACAGTCATAGCGGACCTCTCCTTTCAAACTTCGGCCTAAGACGGGTGAGCGCGGCGCAGTCTAGCAGCACCGAATCGGGGTTTGCCACAATAGACGCGCGATATGGCAGCACTCCCGATCGGCACGGTCACTTTCCTGTTTACTGACATCGAGGGTTCGACGCGCCTCGCCACGGAGATGTCGGCCGAATTTCCGGGCATCCTCGAACGCCACCACGCGCTGCTGCGCCAGGCGTTCGGGGAAAACGAGTCGGTCGAGGTGATGACAGAAGGCGACGCGTTCTTCGAGGTCTTTGCGAATCCGCTGGCCGCGGTCACTGCCGCGGCACAAGCGCAGCGACTGCTGGCCACGGAACCTTGGCCGGCCGGCGCAGACGTCCGGGTGCGCATGGGCATGCACACGGGCGAGGCCGTTCTGGGCGGCGACAACTACGTGGGACTCGACGTCCATCGCGCGGCTCGAATTGCGGCGGCCGGACACGGTGGACAGGTACTCCTCTCGGAAACGACCAAGGCCCTTGTCGCACGTGTACTGCCGGCTGGGATCGCGCTGCGCGACATGGGCCAGCACCGACTGAAGGATCTGCCGACGCCCGAGCACATCTACCAGCTCGAGATCGACGGCCTGCCAGCCGACTTCCCGACGATCCGGTCGCTTGACGCGCGGCCAAACAACCTGCCGATGCCAGTGACGACGTTCGTCGGCCGCGAACGACAGATCGAGGAGATCAAGGAACGGCTGGCCGCGAGCCGCCTGCTGACGCTCACCGGGCCTGGCGGCACGGGCAAGACGCGCTTGTCGATCCGCGTTGCCGAGGAGCTGCTCGATGACTACCGCGATGGCTGCTGGTTCGTGCCGCTTGAAGCGTTACGCGAGCCCGACCTCGTGCCCACGACGATCGCGTCGGCGCTGAGCGTCCGCATCCCCGGCGACAAACCCGTGATGGAAGCGCTTAGCTCGTGGCTGGCCGAGCGGCAGCTCTTGCTGGTGCTCGACAACTTCGAGCAGGTCACGACAGCGGCGCCATTGATTGGCCAACTTCTGACGGCCGCGCCCGGCATGAAGGTTCTCTCCACGAGCCGTATCCCGCTTCACATCTACGGCGAGAACGAATACGCGGTGCCGCCGCTCGCCACCGTTGCGGAGCTCCGTGCGGCGGCGCACGACCCCGACAAGCTCTCGCAGTACGAGGCGGTGCGCCTGTTCGTCGAGCGCGCAGTCGGTGCCAAGAGCGACTTTGCGGTGACCAACGCCAATGCGCCTGCCGTGGCCGAGATCTGTGCTCGACTGGACGGCCTGCCGCTCGCCATCGAGTTGGCCGCGGCGCGCGTTAAGCTGCTCAGTCCCGACCAGATTCTGGCTCGCCTCGAGTCAAACCTGGGCGTACTCGCAAGCGCCGCGCAGGACCTGCCCGAGCGGCAGCGCACGATGCGCGGTGCGATCGAGTGGAGCATCCAGCTGTTACCGCCACAAGAGCAAAAGCTGTTCGAGCGGCTCAGCGTGTTCCGCGGTGGCTTCACGCTTGACTCGGCCGAGCACGTGGTGCTTGGCAAAGATCTCAAGATCGACATCTTCGACGGTCTCGCGTCGCTCGCCGACAAGAGCCTGCTGCGCACCGTCGATGCCGGTGCCGAGACGCGCTTCGCGATGCTCGAAACGATCCGGGAGTACGCGACAGAGCTACTTATCGCGGCGTCTGACGGCGACAACACCCGCCGCGCCCACGCGCACCATTTCTTCAAGCTCGCCACGGACAGCGAGCGCCACCTCACGGCGCAGGACCAGGGCGAATGGCTCGATCGGCTTGAGCGCGAGCACGACAACCTGCGCGCCGCGTTCAGCCGTGCGCCCGAGCTTGGCCTGCTCGATGACGCGCTGACCGCTGCTGGTGCCATCTGGCGCTTCTGGCAGCAGCGCGGCCACTTCACTGAGGCGCGCATGATCTACGACCGGCTGCTGGCGCGGCCGGGTGCGGCGCCGCCGGCGCGCGCCAAAGCCCTGGTCGGCGGCGGCGGCATCGCCTACTGGCAAAACGACTACAGCGTGGTCGGCCCGTGGTATCGCGAAGCGGTGGAGCTCTACAAGTCGGTCGGCGACGACGCGGGCACAGCGGAAGCGCTGTTCAACTTGTCGTACGTCCCGATGTTGGAGGGTGACCTTCCGGAGGCGGCACGGATCGCCAACGAAGCGGTCGCGCTATTCGCCAAGCTGGGCGATGAGGCGGGTGTGGCCAAATCGGAGCAGGTGTCCGCTTTTGTCGACTACTACAGCGGCGACGCGACACAGGCGGTGAAGAGCCTCGAGAAGGCAACCGATATCTATCGCCGCATGGGCGATCAGTTCCTGCTCGCGGACAGTCTCGTTTCGGCGTCGCTGCCCCACGCCAACCTCGGCCACTGGGACGATGTTGCACGCCTCCTGCGCGAGGGCCTCGGGATCTTCGAACGCACCAACAACCAGAGCGGCATCGCCATGATCTACGAGATTCTTGGTGCCGGGCAGGCATTTCTGCGCCAGGACGTCGAAGCGGCCCACATGTTCGGCGCGTCCGAGACCCTGCGCGAGCGAATCGGTGGCGGAGCGCCGACCCAATTGGTCAACACGGATGCCTACCGAAAGATGGCCGAGGAGGCGCTGGGCACCGACCGCTTCGCCGAGCTGCGCGCTGAAGGTGGCGCCCTGTCTGGTGCTGACGCTCTCGAAATGGCGCGCGGCTTCAAGGCACAGCCCGGAAGTCCGGGCCTGCCGAGGCCCGAACCGTGGGGCAAGGAAGCTGCACGCAGGGCGAATGCCGAAGCCAAGGCGGAATCCGATTCCGCGACCACACCAAGCTGATAGCGATGTCTCAGCAACGTGTCGAGGGCTGGTCCAAGACGGTCCTCGCCCTGTGTGGGCTAGTGCTGGTTTTCACGGGCGTGGGTCTATTTCTGGTGCCTGAGTTCGGCTCCGAAAACTTCGCCTGGACCGTGTCGCCTTTCGTGGCCATGACGATCGGCGGCTGGTCGATCGGGATGGGCGTCATGGCACTGGACGCGTCACGTCTCTGGGCGCGGGATGGGCTGTCGCGGGTTTACGCCTCCGTCATTGCCGTGTGGCTGTTCGCGCTGCTCGAGCTCGTCGTCGTGATCGTCTTCAGCGCGGTTCTGCTCACTGATCACGTGCTCACGTACCCGTACCTGTTGGGCCTGTTGCTGGGCACACTGTCGGCGGTGCTGGGCGCGTCTGTCCTGTGGCGCCGGCGCGAGCTGCTGCGGACCCAGGGCGAGGGCACGCCGATCTGGCTGCGCGCAACCTATGGGGTCTTCGCGCTGGTCACCGTGGCCCTGGCGGTTGCGGCGTTGACGCTCGACGTCTCCAACAGCCGCGTTGTGCCCGAACCGCTGTCGCCGTTCTCGGCGACGGCTTTTGGCGCATTCCTGATCGCGCTTGCCGCGGGTGCGCTGCCCATGGCCGTGACGCACGACGTTGAGCCCGCGGCCCAGTACGCGCGCGCCGGACTCTTCCCCGCCGTCCTGGCGTTGGCCGCGGCACTCTCATTCAGCAGCACCTTCGACCTGGTCGCGCGACCTGGCGGCTGGCTGTACATCGGCGCCTATGTCGTGGTCGCGATCATTGCCTTGCTGATCACCTGGTGGCATCGCCGCGGGCAGCGGCCGGTGACGTGGACACACTGACTGGGAATGACGTGAGCGAGTTCAAGGGCTTCAGCCGCGAAGCGATCCAGTTCCTGGCCGACCTGGCCGCCAACAACGAACGCGCGTGGTTCCAGCCGCGCAAGGCCGACTATGAGCGGTTGCTGAAGGAGCCAATGGAGCAGCTGTGCGTCGCTTTGTCCGAGCGCTTCGCTGAGCGAAAGGTGCCGCTCGAGGCTGACCCCAAGTCGTCCGTGTTCCGCATCTATCGCGATACCCGCTTTGCGAAGGACAAGTCGCCTTACAAGACGCATCTGGCCGCGTCGTTTCCGTTGAGGGGCGCCAAGAAGCAGCTGCACGGCGATGGCGCGTACTTCCACTTCCGGCCGGGCGAGATGTATATGGGCGGCGGCATGTGGCGCGCCGACAAGCCGCGCCTCGACGCGTTCCGCGCGGCCGTGCTGAAGAAGCCGGACAAGGTTCGCGCCGCCTTCGAGGACCCCGCGTTCGTCAAGGTTTTCAAGGAGGTCAAAACAGAGGAGGCGCTCAAGCGCGTGCCCGCCGGCTACCCAGCAGATCACCCCATGGCCGACATGTTCCGCTGGAAGGACGTCATCTTCGGCAAGCGCCTTTCTGACGCCCAGGTGCTTTCGGCGAAGCTGCCCGATACCCTGGCTGACGCGTACGCTGCCGCTCTGCCCGTGCTCCGCTTTCTGGCGTCGCTCTAGGCGGACGCAACCACACCGACGGGACGCGCGTCATGAGTTGGCGCGGTCTTCGCGCCAATGTGTTGTTGGTAAGTCAGGGAGCTGTGTGTCCGTGTTTCGCCTCCTCGCTCTGGTCGGGCTTCTCGTAGTCGCCTGCGGCGCACCCGCGCCCACCCCCAGTCGAACACCGGCTCCGACTCCGGCGCCAACGCCATCACCCACGCCCAGCCCATCGCCATCGCCACAGGGTGCAACGATGCTGCTCGAAGTGACAGTCGAGGGCGGCTTCATCGCGCCATCCGCGCGCTTGGGTCAGCTGCCGTCCGTGGTTGTCGACGCGGACGGCAAGATCTACACGCCCGCCTTTGACGACAGCGGTACGCCCAAACTCATTCCCCTCGTCGATGTGCGTGACGTTGGTCCGGATGGCGCGGCCGCGATCTTGCAGGCAATCCGCGACGCGGGGCTCGACCAGAACGGCGACGACGGCGGCGCGCCCGGCGACCTCGGCGTGACCATCTTCACTGTCCAGATCGACGGCGAGGAGTACATAAATCGTGTGGTCGCGTCCGGACCTGGTCGGCCCGGCGGCGACAATCCCGCAATCACGCTGCTCAATCGGCTGCTCGATCCGGCCGAAACGTGGGGCGCGACCAACGACGTAGCCCCAGCGACCTACCAGCCCGTCGCATACCGCGTCTATGTCGCGCCGGCCGATGGTGCCGATGCCAACACGATGGATTGGCCGCTCGCCACCGCGCCGGAGCAGTTCGGCTCTCCGGCCACCCCAGACTTCGGCGTAACGGGCCTGCGCTCCGGCATCGTGCTGGGCGACGAGTCAACCGCGTTCGCCGCCGCGGTGGCCGACGCCGACTCACAGGAAATTTTCACGTCGGGCGGTAATGCTTACCAGGTATGGGTGAGACCGCTCCTGCCCACAGAACTGGGCTGACTCCTCAGCCGCCCGGCGGGCGGGCGTCGATTACCGCCTACGCGCTGCTGCCGCTGCGCATCTTCTTCGGCGCGACCTTTCTCTACGCCGGTGTCGACAAACTGATTTTGGATCGCGGCTTCTTCGATCCGAACAGCCCGACATCGATCCAGGCTCAGTTCACGATCTTCGAGCGTGTGTCGCCACTGGCGCCGCTCGTCCACATGGTCGAGCCGATCGCGCCACTCATGGGCGTACTCATCGCGCTGGGCGAAATCGGTGCCGGGATCGGCATCCTCACGGGGCTCGGCTACAGGCTGGCTGCGCTTGGTGGCGCGCTACTGTCATTCCTCTTCTTCCTCACCGCGTCCTGGTCTGTACACCCTTACTACTACGGCAACGACCTGCCGTACGCATT
Source organism: Chloroflexota bacterium (assembly GCA_040007155.1). Lineage (GTDB taxonomy): Bacteria > Chloroflexota > Limnocylindria > Limnocylindrales > CSP1-4 > JALYGJ01. The sequence continues at coordinate 17,820 of JBDTVN010000006.1, read as the reverse complement.
CGGGTCGCTGACCCTCGCCCTGGCCGGGCACGCAAACCTGTATGTGCTGCGGATCGCTCAAGACGCGCCCACCGACGCGACCCGCAGGTTGGCGCTGCAGATGGGCGGCCTGACTGTGCTCACCCTGGGCTTCGGCGCTGCCCTGGGCGGACTGCGCTGGCTGACGCCGATTGCGCCAACCACCGATGACACCGGCGGGCCCGGCACGACCCCCTCACCGGGACCGTCGTCGACGCCGCAGCCCAGCTTCAATGGCGTCGCCATCGCCAGCGTGTCCGATTTCGCTGATCACCCGTCGCGCCGCTTCACGGTGCCCATCACCGCGCCCGCGCCGCTTCCTGCGGGCGATCCTGCGATCGTCATCAAGATGGACGACGGCACGTTCGTGGCATATGACGCGCTGTGTACCCACGAGGGCTGCCGCGTCGGCTGGGACTCAATTTCGGCGGTCATCGTGTGTCCCTGCCACGGCGCGGAGTTCGATGCCGCGGACCACGGCGCGGCGCTGGCAGGTCCGACCAACATCCCGCTGGCTGAGCTACCGCTCGTCGTCGATACAGCCGCAGGGACGGTGGTGTTGCGCTACTCCTAGCTCCCTGCCACGCCGCGCGGTTGCCCATGCCGGTCAGCGGATCGGTCTGGGTCGCGCTGAAAGCTCGGGCGCTCGGCCTCGAGCTGCTCGTAGGCGATCGCTTGGTTCAGTAGCTGCTCGGCCGACTCTGCGAGGGCGCGGCCAATCCGCTGGCAGAGCGACGTGAAGCCGCGCTCGTGACCCTCGGCGTGGCCCAGGGCGAGTGCCCCCAGGTCAAGCTCCGGGCCAATCGGCAATGTCATCCGGGACACGACGTGCTGCTTCCAGACTTCGGGGTCGGGGCCAACGGTCTGCTCGACCATGGGGTCGGACATCGAGGCCGCGGCCTGCATGAACTCGCCCGCATCGCGCCCGGCCCCATGCGGATCGGCTTCAGACTGGCCTCCGGACGGGCCCATGCGCACGATCTCGAGCGTCGCGTGGCCGCCGCTCTGGACGCGCACCGCGGCGACATCGCACGACAGCGCGCGCGCCGCGACGGTCGCAATATGACGCGCGGTCTCGCGCACGTTCGTTGGCTCGTATGTCGCCAACTCGCGCATGGCCTGAACGAGCTCGAGGTCGTCGGACAGCAGCTTCTCGGCAGACACAGTGCCGGTCTCGGCGGCCATTCGTGCGGCTTCGCCGACGAGCGCCGTCTCTGAAACCTTGCGCACGCTCGGCCCGCCGAACACCACCAGGTGGGCGTGGCCGACGGGCACCAGGACAGCGTCGGTCGCCCAGTAGGGCCCGGCGACGTGCGTTGGCGTGGTCGAGGTGATGCGCACGGGGACGGCGCGCTTCCAGGCCTGCGCGACGGCGGGGTTATCTACCAGGCGCAGCTCGACGATGTCCGCCCAGCCGGCGCCCCGGCCCTTGCCACCGACCAGCTTGAAGCCGTCGGGTTGCCACTCGAAGACAAGAACATCCTCCGCGGGTGCCGTGACGGGCCCCATGCTCTTCGACCTCTCCATGACCGCCATCATCGGGTGGCGCGCGCGCGCAACGGAGTGCCCAAAAGGTCACCAGTTGTGGGCCGTTGGTATTAGTGCGGTCGTGTCGTGGAACCTGCCGCGTAGCATGGGCATGCGGCGCCACCTGGCCCGCCTGGAGGGTTAAGGGAGAGACAAATGGGCGATATGAAGCTATCGACGATCGGCATGATCGTCGCCACGATCATCTTCCTGGTTGCGGCAATCAACATCAGCGTCGGCGGCATAGACCTGCTCGCGCTCGGTCTGGCCGTCATGGCCGGGTCGCTCGTGGCGTCGTGGATGAAGATGTAACTGGCCTCTGGGGGCGGCGTGTGCTCCCGGGCCCACGCCGCGCCCAGCCCTAGGAACGTGGTTTGGGCTGCTCGTCCTCGGTGTCGGCGCCTTCGCCGTCCGTCATCGATCGGTCCATCGCCGGATCGAGCCCGGCCACATTGCCGATCTCATCGTTGTCATCGACCGCTTCAGCCAAGTCAACGTCGCCCGGGCGCGGGTGGTCGGACGACTCAGGGCCGTCGCCGGGGTTGATCAGTCTTTCGTCAGCAACCATGAAGACACCTCCTATGGACGCGAGTGTGCTCGGTCTTCAGTGCCCGGAGCATGAGTGCACTAGCCCCGGCGCCTTTCGTCCACGCGACAAGCACGTGTAATGCCGCCGCAAGGATTCCGGCCTGGCGCGAAACGTCCAGCGAGCGGGAGCCGCGCGACACTTCGCTTGCGTCGCTCGAGAAGCAATTCACGAGTGGCGCATTTTCATGTCCGGCACCGCTTCCGGCACGATAAGGTCAGGCCATGAACTTCAACAACATCCTCATCGGCACTGACAACGTCGGGCAGCTGTCCGATTACTACACCAAGATCCTCGGCGAGCCCGCCTTCAGGGATGACTCGTACGTGAGCTGGCAGATCGGCACCGGCACGGTCAGCGTGGGTGCGCACAGCGAGGTCCACGGCAAGAACGCGATGCCCGGCCGTTTCATCTGGAACATGGAGAGCGACGATGTCCAGGCGGACTTCGCGCGCATGAAGGCCGCCGGCGCGATCGTCATCAAAGAGCCGTACAGCTTCGATCAGCAGCCCAGCATGTGGATTGCGACGATGGCCGACCCGGACGGCAACTACTTCCAGCTGATGTCGCCGTTCGACCCCGACTCGATGGGCGGCGGCAACTAGCCTCGAATCTCAGGCGGCCACTCGGCTAGGCTGGCCGGATGGAGGTCCGGGCGATTGAGATCACCGATGCGGAGCCGGCCGACCGCGGGCTGTCGGGGCCTGAATTGGCCGACTGGGACCGGGCCACTGTCATGCTGACCTGCGCCAACTGCGGCGCGCGCCTGATCGAGCGCAAGTGCAAGCTCATCTGCACCTGCGGCTACTTCCTGTCCTGCTCGGACTACTACTAGATCATGGGTTAGGTCAGCCCGCACAAGCAGCGACAATGGACGCATGTCCGGACACATTCGCGTTCAGCCCGCGCCTGACGTCTACGAATCCGGCGCGTGCAATATCGGCCCGGCGGAAATCGCGTACCGGCGGCGCTGGGGTCACTTGGGTCTGGCGGTCACGCTGGTGCTGTTCATAGCGCTCATCTGGACAGGCGCGCCTCACGGGACACGCATCCTGCTGGCGCTGCCGGTGGCGGCCGCGGCCGTTGGCTATCTGCAGGCGTACCTGCGGTTCTGCGCGGCATTCGGTGTCCTGGGCGTCTTCAACTTTGGCACGCGGCGCGACGTGACGCGCGTGACTGACCGAGCGGCGTTGAAACGCGACCGACTGCGCGCGCTCGAGATCATTGGCGCGTCGGCCGCAATCGGGCTGGTGATGGGCGTGGTGGCGGTGCTCCTGCCATGACGACCTCTCTTGCCACTGAACTGCGTTCGCGCATGCGCGGGCGGGTGGTCACAGCCGACGATCCCGACTATGACGAGCTCCGCCGGGTTACCGCAGTCGTTGACACCAAACCGCCGCTGATCGCGCGGGTCAAGGGCGCGGACGATGTCGCGGCCGCGATCAAGTTCGCGCGCGACAAGGACCTGGAGATCGCCCTCCGCAGTGGCGGCCACGACGCGGCCGGACGCAGCACGACCGCAACCGGCATCGTGATTGACCTGCGCGACATGCGTGCCATCACGATCGATGAGTCGAGCCACACCGTGCGCGTCGAAACCGGGCTGACGGCGCTCGATGTTGCGCAGCGACTGAATGAAGACGGACTGGCCGTGGGTTACGGCGACACCGGGTCAGTCGGAGTGGGTGGACTCACGCTGGGCGGCGGCATCGGCTACCTGTCGCGCAAATGGGGCCTGACGATCGACGCGCTGCTCGAGGTCGAGTTGGTCACGGCGGCAGGGGAGAGGCTGACCGTTGATGGTCGGTCGAACCCGGAGCTTTTCTGGGCACTGCGCGGCGGCGGCGGCAACTTTGGCGTGGCCACGGCATTCAGGTACGCGCCGTATCCGTTGAAACGCGTCTACGGCGGCATGCTGCTGCTGCCCGCGACCGCGCAAACGGTCGCCCAGTTCGTGGCCATGTCTGCGGCCGCGCCCGACGAGCTGACGACGATCGCCAACGTGATGGCGTGCCCGCCAATGCCGTTTGTCGACGAAGCCGTGGTCGGTACGCCGGTGATCATGAGTGAGCTTGTCTATGCCGGTGAGGCGGACGCGGCCGAGCCCGTGGTCACGCCTTTCCGCAAGATCGCCACGCCGCTCGCGGACTTCATCAAGCCCTTGGCGTACCACGAGATCTGGCCGCCCGAAGATCCCAACTACCGCCCCACCGCTGAGTCGCGCAACATGTTCATGAAACGCGTCGACGAAGCCACGGCGCGGCGCATGCTCGATCTCATCAACGCGTCGGACTCGCCCATGCGCGGCGCCCAGCTGCGCGTCCACGGCGGCGCCATCGCACGCGTCCCGAGCGACGCGACCGCATTTGCCCACAGAAGCGCACCGATCATGGTCAACGTTTTCTGCTTTTACAACGGCGAGGCGGATCGTCCCGGCCGCGCAGCCTGGGTCAGGGAGATGTGCGCCACGCTCGATCAGGGCGAGCCGGGCGTCTACGTGAACTTCCTGGGCGATGAAGGCCCCGACCGACTACAGGCCGCCTACCCTGGCGCGACCTTGGACCGGCTGCGCGCGGTGAAGAAGCGCCTCGACCCCGACAACGTCTTCCACCGCAACAACAACATCCTGCCCGCTTAGCCCAGCCGCCGGAGACCCCAGCCGGCGGCTCTTTGCTCCGTTCAGGCTTGACGAATGCCCCGCGCCGACGGGCGCCATCGGGTATGCCCGGCGCGATCGCAGCAGCGTCGTCATCTGCTTGGCGTCCAGCGGGACGGAGAACAAGAATCCCTGGCCGCGCTGGCAGTGCAGCCCGGCCAGCTGGCGCAGCTGGGCCGGCGTCTCGATGCCCTCTGCCGTAACCACCAGCCCCAGGCCGCGTGCGAAGGCGATCGTCGCGCGGACGATGGCGCTCTTCTCGCGCTCTCGCCCAAGGCCTTCGACGAACGAGCGGTCGATCTTGAGTCCGTCGACCGGCAGCTGGTTGAGATAGCTCAACGCGGAATAGCCCGTGCCGAAGTCATCTATGACGATGTTCACGCCGACGGCTCGAAGCTCATGCAGTGCGGCGATTGCCGTCGTCTGGTCAGCGAGAAGCATGCTTTCAGTGATCTCGATGGCGAGGTTGTCCGGTGCCAGGTTCGCCTGCGCCAGCGCGGCAATAACGCCCGCGGCGAAGCCGGTCTCCACCACCTCGCGCGCTGATGTGTTGACCGAGACGCGGAAAGTCGAATTGACGTGCTGCTTGTCGAGCCAGCCTCGAGCGGCCCGACTCGCCTCGCGCACCACCCAGGCCCCCAGGTCGACGATATGGCCAGTCTCTTCGCTGATGCGGATGAAGTCCTCAGGGCCAAGGCGGCCGCGCGTCGGGTGGTTCCAGCGCACCAACGCCTCGACCTCGGCGATTTGGCCAGTGGCCAGGTCGACGATGGGCTGGTAGAACAGTTCGAACTCGTCGCGCCCGAGCGCCTCGCGCAGCTCCACGTCAAGCTCAAGTCGCGCCAGCTGATGGGCGAGCATGTTTGGCTCGAATACGGCGATGCAACTGCGCCCGTTGGCCTTTGCGCGGTACATAGCGGTGTCCGCATCGCGCAGCAGCTCATCGGCGCTGGCCGTGCCATCGTCGCGGTCCAGCGCGATACCGATGCTCGCCCGGATAGACACGCTTCGGCCATCGAAGTGGAGCGGCTCAGCCAGCGCCTCGAACACACGCTGTGCCGCGAGCCCGGCCTCGTCGGCGTCGGCCACCTCAACCAGGATGCCGAATTCGTCGCCACCCAAACGGGCCACTGTGTCGCTCTGGCCGAGACTGGTGCGGAGTCGTTCGCCGACCGCGCGCAGTACGGCATCGCCGGCGGCATGACCCAGACCGTCGTTGACGAGCTTGAAGCGGTCCAGGTCAAGGAACAGGACTGCGACATGTGCGCCGCTGCCCGCGCGCCTGGCGAGGGCAGCGTCGATGCGATTGGCAAACAGGCGTCGATTTGGCAGCCCCGTAAGCGGATCGGTAAGCGCTGCGCCCAAGAGCTGCTCGTTCAGGGTCGCGTTCTCGAGCGCAATCGCGACGTGGTTGGCGAACAGTTTGACGAGCTCCAGGTCCTCGTCGTCGAAGTGGCGCGCGACTCGATACAGGTTGAGCGCGCCAATGACCCCGTCCTGGCCGCGTACCGGAACGACGATCAGGGACTCCTCGTCGTCGGTCGGTGTCCCGGGCACGTTGATGACGCGTGGGTCACGTGCGGCGTCGTTGATTAACTCGGCGTCGCCTCTCTCGATGACGTCGCCCGTGATGCCGGCGCCAAGCTCGGGCCGGGTGGCCATGATCTGCTCGGCATAAGGGTCACGCGCCAGGATCGGCACGAGGCAGCCTTCTTGTCGGTCGACCAGATAGATGGTCAGGGTGTCGTGCGGCACGACCTCAGCCAGCGTGTCGGCGATGGCGTCGAAGATCGCGGTCCGGTCACGTGTCAGCAGCAGTCGCTCAGTGATGACAAGGAGCTGGCGCTGGCTGGCCAGCCGTCGCTCGAGCGCCTCACCGCGGCGCTGCAGCTCTTCCAATTGACGTGCATTCGAGAGGGCCACCGCGGCCTGGGCGCCGATGATCTGGGCCAGGCGCAGGTCGGTCGCATCGAAGGCGCCACGACCAAGGCGGGTGAGCGAGAGCACGCCCAGGACCTCATCCTCATAGACCAGCGGGACCAGGATCATCGACTCGTCGACGTCATCCGTGCCAGGGATCTTGACGCCGCGCGGATCGGCGCGGACATCGACCACGATCTCCGCCTTGCGCGATGCGGCCACACTGCCCGCCAGGCCCTGGCCGACGTTAATCCGGAGCATCTCCGGGGTCTCGTTGGCATAGTGCGCAACAGTGCTGCGAAGCGCGATTGCGCGCATTGTCCCGTTGCCTTCGACGACGAAGAAGCGCAGGCCGTGCCAGTCGATGACGGTGGCGATCTCGCTTGCCACGGCGTCGGCCACGGCGGCCACGTCGCGCGACCGATTCAATCGCCGCGACAGAGCGTCGATGCGCTCAAGCTGCTGGCTCCAGCGATGTTCGTCGGATAGCCGCCGCGCAGTTTCCGTCATGGCGTCCGCGGCATCCTTGATGGCCGGGGAAGCGTTGAGGTCTCTTGCCCCGCCCAGGTGGGCGTCAAGCACAGAACGCTTGAAGCGCCAAGTGCGGCCGACCTTGACCGCCGGGACCTGTCCGCGCTGGGCAAGCCGGTACATCGTGCGCAGCGGCACAGATAGGTAGTGCGCCGACTCGGAGATGCCGATCCAGGCTTCAGTGCCCCTGGTCGATGGGTTGATCAAGACGCGCAATTGCCCCTTGCTGCCAGTTGTTGCTCGGTTCCGCCCAAGTCTGACCGGCGCGGACGGTCATCCGGAACGGTCCGTCCGTACCCCCGAGCAGCCTGAAAGTGCCATGCAGCGCTGCTGCACGGGAGGCAGCCGCCCTCTACTTCTCCTCGCGCGCGGCGCCTGTGGGCGACCAGGCGCCGACGCGCATGAATTTGTTCACGGCGACGAACCAAACGACCAGCAGGATCGTGCCCAGGCCCACCGCCAGCAGCCAGGCCAGTGGTTGCGCCACTGCCTGAAGTCGCCCAAGCCGTCCAGCACGGCAGTGATTGTGACGGGTTGTGTGCCGTATTGGACCTCTGAGGTAGAATTAGTACACGTCGCGCTGTGCGATGGCTCCGTGTGATCGACCTCTCTCGAACAGATCGTGCGACTCAGAGCCACCTGTTCGAGATACGTAGGAGGTCAATGTGGCCACCGGAACCATCAAGAAGGTCGTCGCCGATCGCGGCTTCGGCTTCATCACCGCGGATGACACGAAGGATTACTTCTTTCACCGCAACGCCCTCGACTCGTCGCTCGACTTCGATCGCCTCAATGGCGGCGAGAAGGTCGAGTTCGAGATCGAGCAGAGCCCCAAGGGCCCTCGCGCAGCGCGAGTTCGCGCCGCGTAAGACCTAGCCGGTCTCAAAAGAAAGCCCCCGCCGCAAGGCGGGGGCTTCTTGATTCAGTGCGAAGTGAAGGCGCCTAGGGCTTGACCTGCGCGACGTAACAGTCGGACCGGTTGTGGGCCCGATTGGTCGCGACGCAGTACAGAGCCACGAACTTATTGCCGCGCGCGGCGAGCCCTTCGTAGTCGCCCAGGAAGCGGCCGCCGGCGTCGGGCGCCTTGAGCATGTTGAATGGCGCGCCGGCCACGTTGATGTCGGGCCCGAAGTTCGTCCCACCCGCCGGCGAAATCCGCATCCAGTAGGAAGTCGGCAGCCCGGGCTTGCTCGGATCGAACTTGCGGAAGTCGTAGTAGGTGACGCCGACCTGGCCGGCGCCGTTAACAGCGACCGTCCCGGTGAAGGCAGCCTGGCCAATGGTTCGGCTGACAACGAACGGGTGCGTCCAGTTGTTCCCATTGGCGGAGCTCGAGATCAGCACCTGATTCAGGCTGCCGTTGGTGTACCGGGCATCCTGCCAGACCGCGTAAAGCCGCCCGGTATTCGGATCGATGGCCGCGCTGATGATCTCCCAGCCGTCGCGGATGTCTGGGCCACCGTGGTGCGGATCGACGGTCTGGATGCCGAAGTCCTGCGCGATCAACGTCGGGCTCGACCAGGTGTCGCCACCGTCGGTTGACTTGATGACCATGTACTTGGCCTTGTCGCTGTTCTGCGCGAAGTGGTCGAAGAAGTCGTACAGGGTGCCGTTGTTGGGGTCGACCAGCAGGACGTTGCCCAACGTTGCTGTCTTGGTGCTGGGCGGGGTGATCTCCACCGGGTCGCTCCAGGTGACGCCGAAGTCGGTCGTCTTGGACATCATCGCCGGACCGGGCCAGTCGCCGAAGTAGGGCAGGCGATCCCACAGTAGGTAGGCGGTGCCTGGAATGGTCGGGTCGGCGGTGACGCTCTCTTTGTCGTCGAAGAAGCCATCCGGGGTCGCAAGCTCGACCAGGTTGCCCCACGACTTGCCGCCGTCCGTTGATGTCGCGGCACCAATGGCGCCGCGCGTCGTGTTCTCATCGAACGAAATGCTGACGGTGTAGGCGGTGCCGTCCGGGCCGATCGAGACCCACGGGTCACTGGCGCGCTCGTAGTTGAGGCCGCCCGGCGCGCATGAACTGAAGGGCAGCGGGACGACATGGAAAGTCTGGCCGCCGTCCTTCGACCACATCGCGACGAGGCCGTGGGCGCCACCGTCGTTCCACCGGTCCTGCTGCACGACGCCGATTACGTTGCGCCGGTTGGCGGGGTTCACCGCGACCATCGGCTCGACCTCGCCGTTGACGTAGACCTGGGTCTCCCAATCGGGCGGCCCGGAACCAATGGTGCAGCCGGCATAAGGGTTGCTGACCGTCGCCAGGACGCGGGGCGTTGCCGCGGCCGCGGTCTGCGTCGCGAATAGCACTACGAGCCCTGCGACGGTGGCTGCGCGTGCGACCTTGGTCAATGAATTCGAAGCCACCTTGCCGACTCTCCATGCGGTGCCAGGATTTGCAGCGAACCGCCGCGGTCAGGCGAATATACAGAAGAGGCGGTAGCGCTCTTTGCGCCACCGCCCCCGATTTTTCGAGGAAGGCAGATTTAGGCGGTAGCGGACGTCCCGGCCGTGGGCGTGGGCGCCGGCTCCGGCGCCGCGTGGGCCTGCTCGCCGCGAACGTGGCTGGGAATGAACAGCCCGGCCACCGCGGAGATCGCAACGATCAGTGCACCAAGCCACATGGCCGGGACGAGGCCATCCACGTACGCCTGCGGTGTTGTGTATGAGCCATTGGCCGTGAAGACCGCCGCGAGCACCGCGACACCAAACACGCCGCCGATCTCGCGGATGGCGTTGTTGGCGCCGGACGCCTTGCCCTCTTCCTCTGGCCTGACGGCCGAGAGGACAACATTTGCGATCGGCGCGAAGAACATGCCCATGCCAGCACCGCTCACGATGAAGGGCACGATGAAGGCTGCGTAGTCGGTGGTGGGCGACGCGATCGCCGCGATCCAGCCAAGGCCGAGCGCCATCAGCGCCAGGCCCGTCACCACGATGGGCCGCGCCCCGATCCGGCCACTGAACACGCCAGCGATTGGCGCGACGAAGATCGGCATCGCCGTCCAGGGCAGGACGCGCAGGCCGGCCTCGAACGGGTTCAAGCCGAGCACGATCTGGAAATACTGCGAGAGCAGGAAGATCGAGCCGAACATGCCGAAGTACATCAGCAGTGAGGCGGCGTTCGCCGCGGTGAAGCCACGGCTACGGAAGAGGTGCGGCGGCAGCATCGGTGACCTGGTGCGCAACTCCCACAGGACGAAGCCGACGAGCAGCGCGGCGCCGCCGATGATCGCGCCCAGGACCTGAGTGTCCGTCCAACCGAGGTCGTTGCCGTGGATGACGCCGTAGACGACGCCGAGCAGTCCGGCGCTGGCGAGTGCCAGGCCGACGATGTCGAGCCGTCCTTCTGGGCCGTGCGTCTCGTCGAGGCGGAAGTAGGCAAGGAACATGGCGACGATGCCGATCGGCACGTTGAGCCAGAAGATCCAGTGCCAGTCGAGCCCTTGCGTAATAGCGCCACCGACCACCGGACCGATCGCGATCGCGAGACCACCGATGCCACCCCACGCGCCGAGCGCGAGCGGCCGGCGATTAGCGGGGACCCCGGCAGACAGGATGGTGAGGGTGAGGGGAGTGACGATCGCGCCGCCGACGCCCTGGATTGCGCGAGCGAGGATCAGCGCGGTGCTGGTCGGCGCGAGGGCGGCGAGCGCTGAACCGATCGTGAAGATGCCCAGGCCGATCACGAAAACGCGTCGCCGGCCAAACCGGTCGCCCAAAGCAGCGCCCGTCAGCAGCAATACAGCGAAGGTCAGCGTGTAGGCGTTGACCGTCCACTCGAGATCGGCGACAGATGCATTGAGCTCGCGCCGGATGACTGGCAGGGCGGTCGTCACGACGAGGTTGTCGAGGGCCACCATGAAGAGCGCGATCGCCGTGATGGCGAACGTCCAGATGACGGCGTTGCGGGTTCGAGGCATTTGTTTGGGGCTCCTTGGTTATCAGGGTCGGCGCAGCTTGGCGTCGATCTCCGGGTTGAGGCCGCCGACGATCGCAGCCACGTTCATCAGCATTCCTTCGGCGAACCATTTGTGGATCGAGTCGTCGTCGGCGCCGGGCGCTTCGACGACGGCCCCGTACAGGTGCGTCCATTCAGCGCGGACGACAGCCTGGATGTCGGCGTCGTCGCAGGCCGCGTAGGCGTGCATCTGGAGACGCAGCAGATCGCGGTCTACGAGCAGGTCGCAGTAGGCCATGCCCATGGCGTGGAGGATGATCAACGGATCGTCGGAGCTCTTCCGGGCCTCCTCCGCAACCGATTCGAACTGGCTGCGGACACGCGCGAAGCAGTCACCAACGGCAGCCACGAAGATGTCCTTCTTGGTGCCGAAGAGCTGGAATAGGTAGGGCTGTGACACACCCACGCGGCGCGCGATTGCCATCGTCGACGTGCCGGCGTAGCCGTGCTGGGCGAATTCCTTGATTGCCGCGGCCACGACGCTCTCGCGCCGCGCTTCTGCGCTCTGCCGGGTAGGTGCGCCGACTGCCATGGCGCGCATCTTAGTGAGTGCTAAGTAAGTCCGTCAAGCGACCGCGAATTAGGGCGGCAGGCGGGGCGTATGCTGCCCAGATGGGAGTAGCGACGAGTCTCCTGCGCCAAGGTAAGGGCCTCGCCCTCGCAGCCGTGCTGCTCGTCGTAGCGTGCGGATCGCCAAGCGCTAATCCTTCCGGATCGACGGCTCCGACAGAACCGGGAGCATCTCAGTCACCTACCGGCCCCTCTCGAGCCAGTTTGATCAACGCCGACGTCGCTGCAGGCAAGATCGATCCGGTCACCGGCCTGCTCTACCGCGCCTACGGGCTGTTTGGCCTGGCCGGCTTGCCGGACGAATATGCCACCGGTGTGCCGCGTGCAGATGACGCGCTCTTCAACGAGATCGTGGATATGCTGCCGACCCTGTCGACTGATGATCAAGCGAAGCTGCGCCCTTTCATCGTGCGGCCCACCGAACCTGACAGCATCTTTGCCACCCAACCAACCGCCGTGGTTGGCGAACTCTTGGGACGTGCTGCGACTCAGGCCAGCGTCACCTGCCGCGACTGGGCCAACTCGGGCGCGGCCGATCCGCGCTTCAAGATCTGGGCGTGCCGCGACGGCGACGCCTCTGCGGCCGAGGCCGCGATCGCCAGCCTCTCAACCCTGGTCGGCGCGATCTGGGGGCCAATGACCACGCCTGAGCCAAACGGCATGGGCGAGCCGCTGCCCGATGGCATCGGCACGAACGTGTCCGCTGAATATGGCGGCGACGCGCGCATCGACTTCTACGCGCTCAACCTGGACCAGGTCGTATATCGCGAAGGCGATAAGAGCATCCCGGCCGCGGCCGCTGCTGCAGCTATTCCATCGCCGCCTTACACGACGGCGGACGGTGCAGCGCGCAACAGCTCGAGCGGGTTCGTGCTCGTCAATCGCAACCGCCTGGGCGACACGACGGCCATGAAACAGGACCTGGTGCACGAGTTCTTCCACGTCCTGCAGCACGCCCACAATCGGCGCGCGCCAACGCGCGGGAGCGACAGCCATTGGTTCAGCGAGGCCAGCGCAGTGTGGGCTGAGATCTATTACGTGCCGGCGAATAGCAAGGTCCCGCATGCGTGGTTCCCTGACTGGTTCCAGCCTTCTGCGGCCGGTCTCGAGGATCCAAACCCCGATCATGAGTACGCCGCCTACATCTGGCCATTCTTCATGCAGCAGGAGGTCGTTCCGTCGGCTGTGTTCAAGGCGTGGTCGGCAATCGAGTCCGTTGCATCCGGTGACTTTGCCGGCGTGACCACCGCCATCAGCAGCTCGCTCTCATTCGACACGTCATTCCGCGACTTCGCGGTGCGGAACCTGAACATGACCGACATCCTGCACTCGGCCGGGCTAAAGGCATACCCAGACCTTGATGGCAACTTCTACGCCGACGTGCCGCCCGGCCTGATCACACCGGGCGACATCAAGACCAGCCCTGCGTACACCTCGCCCGAACAGGCGCTGGCGCCACTGGCTGCGACCTACTTCCACCTGATTCCGGCTGGCGACGCGCACGAGGTCACATTCGATCTGACGACGCTCGCCCAGCACGGAACCGCGGATGGCGACGTGCTCCTGCTGATCAGCAACAAGTGGGAGCATCGGCCCATCCAGGCCGGTGTCCTGAAGCTGTGCCGCGATGAGCCGGCGGATGCGTTTGACGACTCATACCTGGTCCTGTCGAACCACGGCCGCCTGGCGAGTGACCTGGTGACCGGCCAGTTCGAGGTCACAGCCAAGACCGGTTGCGCGCTGGGCCACTACAGCATTGATGTGGCCAACATGAATGGCGGACACCGCGAGCAACCCGGCCATCATGAGGCCGACGGCGATGTCAACTGCTCGCGCACGCCGGACGGCGCATGGACGGTCTACGCCGTCTACTTTCCGAACGATCCCAACGTGCCGAACAGAGACGTGGGCGCTTTCTCGATCAGTACCACCCCTGGCCACGAGGCCGTGACGATGACGGTCATGTTCCCGACAACGGATTCCCCGGTCACCTGGTACGTCCTCACCGGAGATGCGTCAACCTTCGAGTTCCAGTTCGACGCCGACTCTCGCCCGGTGACGTTCAGCGCGATGGCGTCGGACAACTACCAGACGATCAATATCACCGGGACCTGTTCAACCTTGGCGCTGGCTCCCTAACAGGTCAGCCAGGCGTCAGGAGCGGGAGAGGCGCTCTCCGGGCAGGGACATGGGGCGGCCGATTGAAGCTTGGGCCGGCCGGGACGAACCCTGTGACGGCCGATTCTGGCCAAAGGAAGGCCGACTCTGACCGTTGGCGGGCCGACTCTGACCGTAGGTGGGCCGACTCGAGCCTTGAGCTGGACGACTCCAGCGCTGCGGTGCACCCTGGGCCTGCGGCCGACCCTGCGACTGGGGCCGACCCTGCCCGGGTCGGTTCATCCGCCTGGCCTGGTGGTCGGCCGACCGGAGCTGGATGGCCTGTGGCCGGATCGACGAATCGGGCGTGAAGCCCGGGATAATTTCGCGCTCGATGCGGTGACCGAGCAGACGCTCGACCTCCGCCAGCAGCGGGTTCTCATCGACGCACACGAGCGAGATGGCGTCGCCTTCCTCGCCGGCGCGGCCGGTTCGGCCGATGCGGTGGACGTAGTCCGACGCGACCATGGGCATCTCATAGTTGACGACGTGGGGCAGCGACTCGATGTCGAGGCCGCGCGCCGCGATGTCCGTCGCGACCAGGATCGCGACCTTGTTGCGCTTGAAGTCGTTCAGCGCGCGCACACGCTGCGGCTGGCTCTTGTTGCCGTGGATCGCGACGGCACTGATGCCGTCCTGGCCCAATTGGAGAGCGAGCCGGTCGGCACCGTGCTTGGTGCGCGTGAATACGAGCGCCTGATAGATCCGGCCACTCTTCACGAGCTGACTGAGCGCCTCGCGCTTGCGGCTCCGATCGACTGGGATGACGACCTGGCGTACGAGCTCGGCGGCCGTGTTCTTGGGCGTCACCTGGACGTAGGCGGGGTCTTTCAAGAAGTCGGCGGCAAGTCGGCGGATCTCTTGCGAGAAAGTTGCCGAGAAGAGGAGGTTCTGGCGGGCCTCGGGGAGGAGCGCGATGATCTTGCGGATGTCATGGATGAAGCCCATATCGAGCATGCGATCGGCCTCGTCGAGCACGAGGATTTCGACCCTGCTCAGGTCGATCGTGCGCTGGTTGACGTGGTCGAGCAGCCGGCCGGGCGTGGCGACGACGATCGACGGGCCCTGGCGCAGGCGGCGCACCTGCTGGTCGAAGCCCACGCCGCCGTAAATCGCGGCGCTCGCGATGGGGCGCTGGGCGCCGTAGGTTCGGAAGCTCTCTTCGACCTGGAGCGCGAGCTCGCGCGTTGGCGCGAGGACGAGGACGCGGATGGGCTGCCGGCCGCTGCGCTGGGTTTGATTGAGCTTCTGCAGGATGGGCAGCACGAACGCGGCGGTCTTGCCGGTGCCGGTCTGCGCGCCGGCGAGCAAGTCGCGGCCCTGGCTTACATGGGGGATTGCTTCGCGCTGGACGGCGGTGGGCTCGGTGTAGCCCTGCTGCGCGACTGCGCGGAGAAGTTCGGGCGTCAGCCCGAGTTGATCGAAAGACACGCTGGAATTGCTCCTGACGAGGCCCTCCCGCTTGTGCGGGGCCCGGTCAGGGCTTGAATGATTGGATCGAGGTCGAACGGAATAACCGGGGCGCGGACCGGAGCGCCCAACGAACACGAGGAGACCGAAGGATAGCAGACGCTGTGAACGTCCGTTCCATAGCCGCGTGGCAAGGTACTCTGACGACGTGGAACAAGGCTCGGGACTGGCGCTGCGAATTGCGGGCCTGGTCAAGGACTATGGCAGTGTCCACGCGGTAGGCGGGATTGATCTGGAGGTCGAGCGCGGGCAGGTCTACGGCTTCCTGGGCCCGAATGGCGCGGGCAAGTCGACAACAATCCGCTGCATCCTCGACTTGCTCAGGCCCACCTCCGGTCGTATCGAGGTTCTTGGCCTGGACCCACGCCGCGACGGAGTCGAGGTCCGTGGTCGGATCGCCTACATGCCGGGCGAGTTGCGTCTGCCCGAGCGTATGACCGGCCACCAGCTCGTGGCGACAATCGAGCGGTTGCGTGGCGGGATCAGCGACGAGCGACGCGACGCGCTGGCCGAGCGGCTCGACCTGGATCTCAAGCGCCGCCTGCGCGACCTGTCTTCTGGCAATCGACGCAAGATCGCACTGCTGCTCGCATTCGCGGCGGATGCGGAGTTGCTCATTCTCGACGAGCCCACGAGCGGCCTCGATCCATTGATGCAGCAGGTCTTCCAGCAGCTCGTGGCCGAGGCGCGGGCCGAGGGCAAGACCGTCTTCCTGTCGTCGCACGTTCTGAGCGAGGTGCAGCGTGCGGCCGACCGGGTGGCCGTGCTGCGCGCGGGCAAGATCGTTGCCATGGGCACCGTTGAGGAGTTGCGCGGTCGTGCGCGCAAGCGCGTTGAGGTCTGGTTCACAGACGCGCCACCGGCGACCGAGTTGGCCGCAGTTTCCGGCATCGTCAATCCACTCACTGAGGGCCGCCATTTCTCGGCCGTCCTGGACGGACCAATTCAGCCGCTGATCGAGTTGCTGGCGCGGCACCCCGTGGCAAGTCTGCTGGTCGAGGAGCCCGATCTCGAGGAGGCGTTCCTCGACCTGTTCGCGAAGGCGCCCGTGGGAGATGCGGCGTGACCAACCGCCCCCGACCGCTGGAGCTTATCGCGACGCCGTTCAAGGGATCGTGGCGCGCGGGCGCCGTGTGGGCGCTGGTATTCGCTCTCTTCATCGTCGCGACGGTCGCTTTCTGGCCGGCGTTCAAGGGCTCGACCGCGCTCAACGACGCGTTGAAGACTCTGCCTGCGGCGATGCTCCAGGCATTCGGGCTTGATGACTTCGCCACGCCCGCGGGCTACCTGCGCGGCGGACTTTACGACGTGCTTATCCCACTGATGTTTGCCGTGGCCGGGGCAATGTTCGCCAATAGCGCGACCTCGGCCGAGGAGGACGCCGGCCGCATCGAGATGTACCTCGCCCAGCCGGTGACGCGAGTCGCGTTCATGACCGGACGCATAGTGTCGACAATGCTGTGGCTGGTAGTGCTGGTGATCGTGGTCCTCGTCGCGCAGGTCTTGTCGGACGTCCTCTTCGATCTCCAGATCGGTGCCAACCAGATCATCTCGACCGTCGTCCTGTCCGGCCTCATTGGCGTCTTCTCGGCTGCCATCGCCATTGCCGTGGCCGGCATCACGGCGCGTCCGGGGCTGGTGCTGGGCGTGTCACTCACAGTGGCGTTCCTGGGTTACATCGTCGCGGCCCTATTCCCAATCAGCGACGTGCTCAAGCCATGGGTTGGGATCTCGCCCTGGGACTGGGCGCTCGGCGGCGACCCGCTCGTCAACGGCGGCGAATTGTGGCGCTACCTCGCGCTGATCGTCCCGTCAGCCGTGCTCGCGATCGTCGGTGTCGTCGCCTTCAACCGGCGCGACATCCGCGCGGCCTGAGAGGCGCGGCGCGGCGCCTGTCATAGCTTCGTCACCTGGGCCGTCGTACGATCGGGACATGCCGCCCTCTTCAGGCAATCGCCCGATCCTCGTCGTTGACGACGACGCCAAGATCGTGCGCCTGGTCAAGACCTATCTCGAGCGCGACGGTTTCACTGTCGTCACCGCGGGCGACGGCCCGGCCGCGCTCGAGGCCATTGCCCGCCACCAACCGCGCCTGGCGGTGCTCGACCTGATGCTGCCAGAGATGGACGGCCTGGCCGTGATCCGTGCGCTGCGCAGCCAGGCGCTGGCCACGCCTGTGCTGGTGCTCTCGGCTCGCGGTGGGCTGGCCGACCGAATACGCGGCCTCGAAGACGGCGCTGACGACTACCTGCCCAAGCCGTTCTCGCCGGCGGAACTGATGCTGCGCGTCAAATCGATCATCCGCCGGACCGAGGCCGACCAGCCTGCGCGGGAAGCCAGTGCTGACGAATCGACGTCCGATGCCAATCTTGACCAGGCCGAGCTGACCCACGGCGACCTGGTCGTCGATCCGGCGCGCTACGA
>JBDTVN010000005.1:0-25227 GCA_040007155.1 Chloroflexota bacterium | reverse complement strand
CGCAATGGTTGACGACATCCGCAAAGACGCCGACGCGCGCATGAACCGCGCGATCGATGCCCTTGAACGTGAACTGGGTGCCATCCGCACTGGCCGCGCTGCCACGGCCCTGGTCGAGCGCATCAACGTCGAGTACTACGGCACTCAGACGCCGCTCAACCAGCTGGCCAGCATCAGCGTGCCTGAGTCTCATCTCATCGTCATTCAGCCGTGGGACCGCAGCGCGCTCGGCGCGATCGAGAAGGCGATCCTCAAGAGCGAGGTCGGGCTGATGCCCAACGTCGACGGCACCGTCGTTCGCCTCGCCATCCCGCCACTGACCGAGGAGCGTCGCAAGGACCTGGTGAAGCTCGTCCACAAGCGCATGGAAGAGGCTCGGGTCGAGATCCGTAACCACCGGCGCGAAGTGGCCGACGAGATCAAGAAGGCCGTTCGCGACGGCGACATCGGCACTGACGAAGAGCGGCGCGAGATGGAGCTGCTGCAGAAGGTGACCGACCGCTGGACCGGTGAGGTCGACCGCGTCGGCAAGCACAAGGAACAGGAGATCCTCGAGGTCGAATGACCTCCGTGACGGCCACGGACCCTGCTTTCTCCCAGGGCGACAGTTCGGCGCTTCCGCGCCACATTGCCATCGTCATGGACGGCAATCGCCGTTGGGCGCGGCTGCATGGCCTGTCCGAGGGGGAGGGCCACTCCGCCGGCGTCGACGCCATTCGGCCCATCGTCGAGCACTGCGCTGACCTGGGCGTCGAGGCGCTGTCGATCTACGCGTTCTCACGCGAGAACTGGTCGCGCGACGAGGACGAGGTACAGACGCTGTTCGCCCTGCTCGAGGCAGCAATCCGACGCGAGACGCCCGACCTGGTGCGCCAGGGCGTGCGCGTCCGCATCCTAGGCCGCTTGAACGAGCTGCCTGACCAGACGCGAGCGTCCGTTGCCGACGCCTTGTCGGCCACGTCCGAAGGCCATCGCATGACTCTGAACGTGGCGTTCAACTACTCGGGCCGCTCAGAGATCGTCGATGCCGTGCGCCGCGCCGTGGCCGACGGACTACAGCCCGAGGACGTGGATGAGGAGGCCATCCGCTCGCGTCTCTACACCGCTGACGGGCCAGACCTCGATCTGCTGATCCGCACCGGGGGCGAACAAAGGATCAGCAACTTCCTCATCTGGCAGGCCGCCTACTCGGAGCTTTACTTCACCGACACGCTGTGGCCCGATTTTGCCCCGGCCACGCTGGACGCTGCGCTGGCCGAGTTCGCCCGCCGCAGCCGCCGCTTCGGCCGCTAACGCTCGTTAGGCTCTATCGATGCGAACCCGTCTGATCAGCGCGGCCGTTCTGGTGCCCGTTGTTGTCGTCTTGTTCTGGCTGGGTGCCCCATGGCTGACGCTGGGCATCTGCCTGCTGGGCGCTCTGGCGGCGTATGAGACGGTTCAGCTGCTGCGTTCGGCGGGTCTGGGTGGGTCGGCGCGCGTCGCGGTTATCGCGACACCGTTGCTGATCTTTACGTTCGCCTGGGCTGCGGACCATGGCACTTTCCCGCGCGACTACGCGGTCGTGCCGGTGGCGCTCGCGCTCGCGGTACTGGCGGCGGCCCTAGCCGGCGTCGAGCTGCACGAGGCGGCCCTTGGGTTTACCGCGTGGCTGGGGACAATGATCGCCACCTTGTATCCGGCATTGCTCGGTTTCGCGGCCATGTTCGTCGGACTGGCGCCTAAACAAACGACCGAGTCGCTGTTCGGACTCAACATCGACGGCGGTCGGCTGGCGCTTGTGGTGCTGGTCGCGGCCGTCTGGACGCTCGATAGCGCCGCGTATGTAGTCGGCAAATATTTCCCGCGCGGTCATTTCATGAACCACATTTCGCCCAAGAAGACATGGAGCGGGGCGATTGCTGGGACCATCGCCGCCGTTGTGGTTTCCTCGGTCCTGTTCGCCGGGACCAGTCCAGCGCCGTTTCCGAATGCAGTAGTCGGTGCAGTAGCCGGCCTTCTGATCGCTATCGCCGCGCAGTTGGGTGATCTGACCGAGTCGATGCTGAAACGCGCTGCCGGCGCCAAGGACTCAGGGACACTCATCCCCGGCCACGGGGGCTTCCTGGACCGCCTGGACTCGTTCCTTTTCGCAGCTCCTGCCTTCTTCGCGGTGGCCGTCTTCATCAACTTCAGCAGTTGGCAGCCATACCCGTGAGCGAGCGGGTTCGAGTCGCCGTCCTGGGGAGCACAGGCTCGATCGGACGGCAGGCGCTCGACGTCCTCGAGTCGCATCCCGATCAATTCGAGGTCGTCGGCCTTGCCGCCGGTCGAGATGAGACGCTGTTCAATGAGCAGGTCGCACGCCATAAGCCGCGCCACACGGTGCTGGCCAAGGATGGCCCGGACGCGCTCGCGGACATCGCTGCGCAACCGGAGATCGACCTCGTTCTGATCGGCACGCCGGGCATCGTCAGCCTCGTGCCGACGCTCGCGGCGCTGGAGCGCGGCAAGCTGGTGGCCACGGCAAACAAGGAAACGCTCGTCGCGGGCGGGCACCTGGTCATGCCCCTGGCGCGCGATCTCGCCGCGAAGCACGGCTTTCAGGACGCCGCCACCGGAGCGCTCAATTGGCTCCGACCCATCGACAGCGAGCACTCGGCCATCTGGCAGTGTCTGACCGGGGAGCGGCGCGAGGACGTCACGCGCTTGATCCTGACCGCATCAGGTGGGCCGTTGCGCGACTGGTCGGCCGACCGCATGGCCGCGGCAACACCAGCTCAGGCCCTGGCTCACCCGACATGGCGCATGGGCGGCAAGGTCACGATCGACTCGGCGACCTTGATGAACAAGGCGCTCGAGGTCATCGAGGCGTGCTGGCTATACGATCTCACCGATCAGCAGGTTGACGTGATTGTTCATCCCCAGAGCATCGTCCACTCGATGGTCGAATTCGTCGACGGCTCGATCAAAGCTCAGCTGGGACTACCCGACATGCGTCTGCCGATCCAATTCGCGATTACCTACCCCGAGCGCATGTCGTCCCCTGCGCCGCGTCTGCGGGCGACTGACATACCGACTCTGGGCTTTGAGCCGGTCGACACTGGCCGCTTCCCCGCGCTGGAAATTGGCCGGGCGGCGGGCAGGCAGGGTGCGCGCGCATCGGCCGCGCTCATCGCCGCCGACGACGTTGCCGTTGATCGCTTCCTCGCGGGCGCGCTGAGCTTCACCGGCATCGCCGAGGTGTGCGCCGACGCAGTCGCCCGATTCGGTGATGGTGGCGCGCCAGCACTGGCGGAACTGCTCGCACTGGATGCCGAGGTCCGCGCCTGGGCCGCAACTGCCGCGCCTGCCGGAGCGTCTAGACCCTGATGCCGGACTTCATAGGCGTGGGCAACGGCCTGATCAACATCGTCTTGCTCGTGCTCATCCTCGTGCCTCTCGTCGTCATCCACGAGTTTGGCCACTTCATCGTTGCGCGGCGTGCTGGCGTCACGGTCCATGAATTCGGGATCGGCTTCCCGCCGCGCGCCAAAACTCTCGGCACGGACAGCAAGGGCACGACTTACACCCTGAACTGGCTGCCGCTGGGCGGCTTCGTCCGCTTGGAAGGCGAGGACGGCGAGTCGGTCGACAAAAACGCCTTCGTGAACCAGCGACTACCTACCCGCCTCGCCATCTTGCTCGCCGGTGTCACGATGAACCTGCTGCTCGCGTTCGTGATCCTCACCGGCATTGCGCTCTTCGCCGATCCGGCCGTTGATGTGCAGCTGACGTGCGTCCAGCCTGATGGTCCGGCGGCCCTGGCCGGGCTGAAGAGCGGTATTCAGACGGGCACCATCACGGGCTCTGATGGCAGGCAATATTCGGTGTGCGACCCATCGGGCGAGAGCATCACCGCCATCGACGGCCAGCGCTTCCTCGCTTTCTCCGAGCCCAGCTCTGTTGACGCCATCGGCTACCTGCGCGCCCACGCCGGCCAAACGGTGACCCTGTCCGTGCGCGGCAGCGACGGCATCGTGCGCGACGTATCGGTTTCGTTGCGGCCGCCAGCGGAGGCAGCCGACAAGGGCGCCCTGGGCATCACCGGCTACGACATCAGCTACTCGACCGAGCCCCATGACGCACTAACGGCCGTGGCATTGGGCGCGCGCCGCACAGTTGACGCCGCGACCCTCGTTCTGCACGGTCTGGGCGACTTCATCAACAATCTGGGGAGCCCGCCGATCTCGGGTCCGGTCGGCATCGCCAACACCATCGGCATCGTGCGCACTGCGCTGCCGCCGGTATTCCTGATCTGGCTGGTCGCGGTGTTGTCGGCCAATCTGGCCGTCGTCAATGTGCTGCCCTTCCCGCCGCTCGACGGTGGCAAGGTCGCCACCAGCCTCATCCAGGCAGTGGTCGGTGATCGCGCCAACCGCCTTATCGAGCGCGTGGTCTACGCGGGCCTGCTGCTTATGTTGTTCCTCATCGTGTGGGTGACCTTGTTCGACGTCGGCATACTGCAGAGGACATGACCGACTCCACGACGGGAACCGAACAGCCGGCCATCCAGCGCGGCCGGCGCGAACTGGGGCTGATCGAGGGCGATCAACACCTGCCCGGGCGGCGTCCGACTGCCACGGTCGACGTCGGCGGCATCAAGATCGGCTCGCGCTACCCGGTTGTCGTCCAGTCGATGACCAACACGGACACCGCCGATGTCGACGCCACGGCGCTCCAGGTTGCCGCGCTTGCCCACGCCGGCAGCGAGCTCGTCCGCGTCACCGTCAACAACGATGCGGCGGCGGCCGCGGTACCAACGATTCGGCGCAAGCTCGACGATCTTGGCGTGGGCGTGCCGCTCATCGGCGACTTCCACTACAACGGCCATCAGCTCCTGGTCGAGTACCCCGACATGGCACGCGCCCTGGCGAAATACCGCATCAACCCGGGCAACGTGGGCGCCAAACGGCACGACGCGAACTTCGCCACCATCGTGAAGGTTGCAGTCGAGAACAACAAACCCGTGCGCATCGGCGTCAACTGGGGGTCGCTCGACCAGGCGCTCCTGACCGAGCTCATGGACGAGAACGCCGCCAAGCCTGTGCCGGCCGACTCACGCGACGTGATGATCGAAGCGATGCTCCAGTCGGCTCTGCGCAGTGCTGATCTGGCCGAGGAAACCGGCCTGGGCCACGACCGGATCATCATCAGCGCCAAGATCTCGCAGGTGCGCGACCTCGCTGACGTGTATCGGCTTCTCGCCGACAGGTGCGACTACCCGCTGCACCTGGGTCTGACCGAGGCCGGGTTGGGCATGAAGGGCATCGTGGCCTCCACCGCCGGGCTGGCGCTGCTGCTCGACGAGGGCATCGGCGACACGATCCGGGTTTCACTTACGCCTGCGCCGGGCGGCGACCGCACCGAAGAGGTGCTTGTCGCGCAACAAATTCTCCAGTCGCTTGGCCTACGGTCATTCACGCCCCAGGTGTCGGCATGCCCTGGTTGCGGCCGCACGACATCAACGTTCTTCCAGCAGATGGCCGAGCAGATCCAGAACTACCTGCGCGAGCAGATGCCCATCTGGTCGGCGAGCTACCCCGGTGTCGAGGAGCTGCGCGTGGCGGTCATGGGCTGCGTGGTCAACGGCCCGGGCGAGTCGAAGCACGCCGACATCGGCATCTCATTGCCGGGCACTTTCGAGGAGCCGGTCGCGCCCGTGTTTGTCGACGGCGCGCTCAAGACCACGCTGCGCGGGGATGGGCTCGTCCAGGAGTTCATCGGCATCCTCGATGCGTACGTCGCGAACCGGTATGGCGCGGCCGCAAGCGCTCCGTAAGCGGTTGATCGACTACGCCCTCGGCCTGCCCGAGGCGTATGTCGATCATCCGTGGGGCGAGGACGTGGCGAAAGTCAGCAAGAAGGTGTTCGCCTTCTTCGGCATGGCAGCTGGCACAGATTTGGGCATCGGCGTAAAGCTGCCCGATTCAGGTCCGCTGGCCCTGGCCCAACCGGGCGTCACCCCGATGGGCTATGGATTGGGCAAGGCGGGCTGGGTAAGCGTCCGCTTCGGTGACCAGACGCTGCCGTACGAGATGCTGTGCGATTGGATAACCGAGTCTTACGCCGCGCTGGCTCCCAAGAAGTTGGCCGCCGCGCTCGACCGACGAAGTCCATAACCGCACTATGGTTATCCCGCCGCCGGAGTGCCTCCGGGACGGGTTTGGTCGTCAGCCCACACGGATGATCGCGCTCGACAGGTAGCTCAAACGCGACCTGCCTGCCCGTTCTGGCCTCGACATAGTGATAGTGCGGTTGCTGGAGCGTTCAAGGACGGCTCTGTGGCGACCCGATGGAGAAGCTGCGCTGCGCTAGCATTCGCGCCCCGTGACACAACAGAAGGGCCGTTTCGTCGCAGCCATAACCCCGCAGTCTGAGGACTTCCCGGGTTGGTACAACGACGTCGTCCTCAAGACTGAGATGGCCGATTACTCGCCCGTGCGCGGGTGCATGGTCATCCGGCCGTATGGCTACGCGATGTGGGAGTCGCTGCGCGATCAGCTCGACCGCTACATCAAGCGCACCGGCCACGAAAACGTCTATTTCCCCATGTTCGTGCCCAAGAGCCTGCTCGAGAAGGAAGCGGCACATGTCGAGGGCTTCAACCCGCAGGTCGCATGGGTGACTCACGCCGGCGGCGAAGAGTTGAGCGAGTGGCTAGCTATCCGGCCGACCAGCGAGGCAATCATCGCCGAGAAGGTCAAGGACTGGGTCCACTCTTACCGCGATCTGCCGCTGCTCTTCAATCTCTGGAACAACGTCGTTCGCTGGGAGCTGCGCACACGCCTCTTCCTGCGCACTACCGAGTTCCTGTGGCAGGAGGCGCACACCTTCCACGCCACCGAGCAAGAGGCCGCGGACGAGGTCGCGACAGGCCTCGAGGGATATCGCCAGGCGTGTGAGGACTGGCTTGCCATTCCCGTGATCCGCGGTCGCAAGACCGACAGCGAGAAGTTCGCCGGCGCCGACTACACGCACACGATCGAAGCGCTGATGGCCGACAAGAAGGCACTTCAGGCGGGCACGAGTCACATGCTCGGCCAGAACTTCGCCAAGGCCGCTGGCATCGAGTTCCTCGATCGCGACAACAAGCTGAAGCACCCATACGGCACGTCGTGGGGCTTCACCACGCGCATGATCGGCGCCGCCGTCATGGTCCACGGCGATGACTCCGGCCTGGTGCTGCCGCCCAATCTCGCGCCAACTCAACTGGTCATCGTGCCCATCTTCCGGTCCGAAGACGACAAGCGCGTCGTGGCCGAGGCGATCGAGTCGGTGCAGAAGTCGCTGGCTGACGTGATGACCGCGTCGGGCCCTCTGCGCGTCAAGGTCGACTGGCGCGAAGAGTCGCCCGGCTTCAAGTACAGCCACTGGGAGATGCGCGGCGTGCCCTTTCGGCTCGAGGTCGGGCCGCGCGACGTGGCCGCAGGTCAAGGTGTTCTGGTCCGACGGATCGACCGCGACAAGCAGCCCGTTGCGTTGACCGCGCTAGCGGCTGAGCTACCGACTCGCCTGGCCGACTACCAGAACAGCCTTTTCCAGCGCGCGGTCGACTTCCGAGCGGCGAACACACGCAACGCCGACACCTACGACGAGTTCAAAGCCATCCTCGAGTCGGACGGCGGTTTCATCATGGCGCCATGGTGCGGCAGCGCCGAGTGCGAGAAGCAGCTCAACGCCGACACCGGCGCAACCATCCGCTGCATCCCGTTTGATTCGCCCGACGAAGCCGGCAAGTGCATCGTCGACGGCAAGCCGTCCGAGCGGCGGGTCCTGATCGCCCGCGCCTACTAGTCTGCGAGCCCACTCGGCCAGCGTTGCCTGTAGTGCGTATACTTTCGACTGGTTATTTGTTTGGCCGCCTCTGAACGTGGGTGACGCCCACGTTTATTTATGCGGAGGAGACCTCGCCAGCGGGGGAGCCTTAGGTCAACGGAAAGGAGGGCGCACTTGAACCGCGACTTTATCGGCGCGCTCCTTCAGCTGAACGCGGAGAAGAACATCCCGCGCGAACAGCTCGTGGCTACCCTCGCCGAAGCGATCCAGTCCTCCTACCGGCGCGCCACCCCAAACAACGAGAACGTCTTCGTCGACGTCGACCCTGAGAGCGGCCGCTTCACCGCCTACCGCGCGATGCAGGTGGTCGACGAGATCCTCGATCCGACCATCGAGTTCACCGTCGACGACGCCAAGAAATACGAGTCCGACGCCAAAGTCGGTGACCTCGTCAAGGTCGGTGACATGGACGTCGCGTCTTCGTTCGGCCGTATCCATGCCCAGATGGCGACGCAGCTCGTCCGTCAGCGTCTGCGCGAGGTTGAGCGCGAGCAGGTCTTTGGGCAGTACGCCCAGCGTGAGTCGGAGATCATCACCGGCACCGTTTCGCGGGTCGAGCCGCGCGGCGTGATCCTCGACGTCGGCCGCGCCGAGGCCGTGCTGCCCGTTACCGACCAGAGCGCCACCGAGCACTACCGCATCGGCCAGCACGTCAAGGCGTACGTCCTTGAGGTGCGCCGCACAACGAAGGGTCCGCTGATCTATGTCAGCCGTACCCACAAGCAATTCCTGCGTCGCCTGTTCGAGCTCGAGGTGCCCGAAATTCACGGTGGCACGGTCGAGATCAAGGCCATCGCACGCGAGGCCGGGTCGCGCTCCAAGGTGGCCGTATGGAGCCGCCAAGAGGGCCTCGATCCTGTCGGCGCGACGGTGGGTCAGCGTGGTGGCCGCGTACAGGCGGTGGTCGCCGAGCTAGGCGGCGAGAAGATTGACATCATCCCGTGGCACGAGGACCCAGCGGTCTTCGTGGCCAACGCCCTCAGTCCGGCACAGGTCGTGCGCGTCGACATTGACGAGGAAAATCGGATCGCCAGCGTCACCGTGCCGGAGCGCATGCTCTCGCTGGCAATCGGCCGCGAGGGTCAGAACGCCCGGCTCGCGGCGAAGTTGACGGGCTGGCGCATTGACATTCGTTCCGACCAGGCACCGCCGCGGCCCACCAGCACGCCGCCGGCTGAGGCTGCGGCTGAGGGCGTCCCGGCCGATGCGCCTGCGGTGGAGGAAGCAACGACCGACTCTGAGCCGGTAGCCAAGCCCAAGCGGGCTACCAAGGCGAAGCCCGCTTCCGCCGAGGGTGCTGCGCCCAAGGCAAAGGCCGCTCCCAAGGCAAAGGCCGCTTCTAAGTCGGCGAAGGCCAAGGCTGAGCCGGTCGCCAAGACTACGGCCACCAAGAAGGCTGTGGCCACCAAGGAGCCTGCGGCCACCAAGAAGCCCGCGGCCGCTAAGAAGGCTGCCAAGTGATGCCGGCGCAGCACGACGCGGCGCCACAGGGTGTGCCGGCGCACAAGTTCCCGAAACGAACCTGCGTTGCCTGCCGCACTGAGCGCCAGAAGCGCGATTTCGTGCGCGTCGTACGTGCCCCGGACGGCACCATGACCATCGATCCAACCGGCCGCGCCAACGGACGCGGCGCATATCTGTGCGCCGACGGCTCGTGCTGGCCAGACGCATTGAAGAAGAAGTCCATCGACCGCGCGCTTGGCGTCGAAATGCCGCCCGCAGTGCGTGTCCAGCTGGAAGAGGGAGTCGGACATGGCTCGTAGTCGAAGCGGCACGCGCAACCAGCGCGGGCCACGCAAGCCCCAGCGTCGCGGCGATGCCACGAACGCCAACTCGTCCGTTCAGGTCGCCGAGCCGGCCGCGCGTGGCGCACTCGAGATCCCGAGCTCCATCTCGGTCAAGGAGCTGGCCGAACTGTTCGGCGTGAACCCGGCCGATGTCATTCGCGAGCTCATCAAGAGCGGCATTTTCGCCACTATCAACCAGCTCATCGACCGCGACACCGCGAGTCTCGTGGCCGGTGAACTCGGCTTCGAGGTGTCGGAAACGCAGGCGCCCGAGCAGACCGAGGCCAAGAACGGCAAAGAGCCGCCGACTCCCGCGGCGACCAAGGAGGTCCTCTACGACGAGGACGAGGCCAGCCTGCTCGAGCCGCGGGCGCCGATCGTCACCGTGATGGGCCATGTCGACCACGGCAAGACCAGCCTGCTCGACGCGATCCGCACGACGACAGTCGCGTCGGGCGAGCGCGGCGGCATCACCCAGCACATCGGCGCGAGCGAGATTGATAGGGACGGCCGGCGCATCGTCTTCCTGGACACGCCCGGCCACGAGGCATTCACCGCCATGCGCGCGCGCGGCGCCAAGGTCACGGACATCGCGGTCCTCGTCGTGGCCGCTGATGACGGGCTGATGCCCCAGACGCTCGAGGCAATCGACCACGCCAAGGCGGCCAAGGTGCCGATCGTGGTCGCGGTCAACAAGATCGACAAGCCCGACGCGAACGCGGATCGAATCAAGACCCAACTGTCCGAGCACGGCGTGGTGATCGAGGAGTACGGCGGCGAGACGCCGCTCGTGCCCGTCAGCGCCAAGACCGGCCAAGGTCTGAGCGACCTGCTCGACACGATCCTGATCGTCGCCGACGTCCAGGAGCTCAAGGCCAATCCCAAGCGCGCGGCGGTCGGCACCGTCGTCGAGGCCGAGTTGGACAAAGGCCGCGGCGCCGTGGCCACGGTGCTCGTTCAGACCGGCACGCTCAAGGTCGGCGACGTCGTCGTCGTCGGTGACACGTACGGCCGCGTGCGCGCACTGGAGAACAGCCGCGGTGAGCGCATAACCAAAGCCGGTCCTTCGTCGCCCGCGGTCATCCTGGGCCTGGGCGAGGTACCCGCGGCGGGCGACATCCTGCGTGTCGTCCCCGATGAGAAGACCGCGCGGTCAATGATCGAAGCTCGTCGCTCGGGTACCGCCCCCGAGCAGACTGGCCGGGCAACCCTGGAGGACCTGTACCGCCAGATCCAGGCGGGCCAGACCAAGGAGCTGCGCGTCATCCTCAAGGCCGACGTCCAGGGCTCGCTCGGCGCCATTCGCCATGCGGTGGAGCAGATCCCCTCCGACGAGGTCCGGATCAACATCCTGCACGAAGGCGCCGGCGACATTACCGACAACGACATCCTGCTCGCGTCGGCGTCCGACGCGATCGTCGTTGGCTTCAACACCAAGGTCGATCCGCAGGCACGGCGCACGGCGGAGGCCGAAGGCGTCGACGTGCGCCTGTACGACATCATCTACCAGCTGACCGACGAGATGACCGCCGCGTTGAGCGGCCTGCTCGAACCTGAAGTGGTCGAGGTCGTCGAGGGCCGCGCCGAAGTACGCCAGATCTTCCGCTCCGGCCGCACGGTCATCAGCGGCTCGTACGTCACCGAGGGACGCATTGTCCGCGGTGGCGCCCGGGTCTACCGCGGCGGCAAGATGATTGCCACGGACAAGATCGAGTCGCTGCGCCGCTTCCGAGACGACGTGCGCGAGGTCCAGACCGGCTACGAGTGCGGTATCGGCCTGGCCGACTTCAACGAGCCTGAGATGGGCGACATCATCGAGTGCTTCAGCCAGCAGACGGTCTCGCGCGTCCTAACCGCCAGGGCCTAGCCCGGGCAAGGGCTCGATATGACGGACAGGACAAGGCGGCTCGACGAGCTGCTGCGCGAGGAGATCAGCGAGGTCATTCGGCGCGACGTCGATGACCCGCGTATCGGCTTCCACACGATCACCGACGTTGAGGTCGCGCCTGACCTGCGCCACGCAACACTGTGGGTATCGGTCATAGGCACCCCTGATGAGCGCAAGCAGACGCTGCGCGCCCTGGGCCACGCGATGCCGTTCGTACGCAACCGGTTGGGCAAGCTGCGCCTGAAGCGCATCCCCGAGTTACATCTGCGCGAGGACGAGACCGCCGCCCGGGGGACGCGCGTCATGAAGATCCTCGATGAGCTTGAGCACGGCGGAACGGGCGAGCTCGAGCCGGCCATCGAGACGCTGCCCTCGCCCCACAGGAAAGGCCACGAGCCAGAGAGCGTCAAGTGACGCTCGGCTCGCTGACGCCAGCCGATGTCGGCACCGTGCCCGCTGACGTCATCGCACGCTTGAAGGGCGCCCGTGATGTGCTCACGGTTTGCCATGAGAACCCTGAAGCGGACGCTCTCGGTTCGGCCCTTGGCCTGGCGCTGGCGCTCGAGGCGATGGGCAAGACGGCCACGCCAATGTGTTCCGACATAGTGCCGCCGATGTACGACTTCATGCCCCACATCGATCGTTTCCGGCGCGACCCCGACCCCGACCACGACTACGACCTGATCGTTGTCGGCGACTGCGGTGACCTGGCGCGCGTCGGGTCGGCATTGGGTCGCAACGCAGAGCTCTTCGGTCGCGTGCCCATCGTCAACATCGACCACCACATCAGCAACCGCGGCTTCGGCGCTGTGAACTGGGTGGACGCGACCGCGGCGGCGACATGCGAGATGGACACGTTGTTGATGCCCGCGCTCGGCGTTGCGCTCGACGCGGCCGGCGGCGCGATCGCCGCGAACCTGATGGCAGGCGTGGTCATCGACACAGCCAATTTCCAACATCCCAACGTGACGCCGCGCACCCTGCGTGTAGCCGCGGAGCTCGTAGCCGCGGGCGCACCGTTGTCGGAAACGGCGCGGCTGCTCTACCGGAACAAGCCCAATCGTCAGCTCAAACTATTCGGGCTGGTGTTGGGCAGGCTCGACTCGGAGCGCGACGGCCGGCTGGTCTGGTCGGCCCTGCGTGAGGCCGACTACAGCGCCACCGGTAGCACCGTGGAAGACGTCGAGGGACTGTCCGATCTGCTCAGCCAATCGTCCACGGGCGAGCTCATGGTCCTCTTCCGCGACATGGGCGATCGCACCAAAATCAGCGTACGAACGCGCGAGGGCGGTCCCGACGCGACAGTGTTGACCGGTCGCTTTGGCGGTGGCGGCCACGCTCGCGCATCGGGCGCGACGCTGGCGCTGCCCATCGACCAGGCGATCCCTGCCGTCTTGGAAGCCGCGCGCCAAGAACTCGACGCGCGTAGTGGCTGACCCGCGCGGCATCGAGGGCATCATCGTGGTCGCCAAGGCGCCAGGGCCGACTTCGCACGACATCGTTGCTCTCGTCCGCCGTCTGGCCGGGGTGAAGCGTGTCGGCCATGGCGGAACGCTCGACCCCTTTGCTGCGGGCGTTCTGCCGGTGTTCGTCGGACAGGCCACTCGCCTGGTCGAATACCACATGGGCGATGACAAGGAATACCGCGCGTTGATGGCCTTCGGCGCGCGATCGACCACAGACGACCTCGACGGCGAGCTGACTCCCACTGGTCAGGCGCCCACCCGGGCGGATGTTGAAGCGGCACTGGATGGTTTTCGTGGCGCTGTCGAACAGGTCCCGCCCGACTACTCCGCCGTGCGCGTGGCGGGGCGCAAGGCGTACGAGCTGGCGCGCCACGGCGAGAAGATCGAGCTGCGTGCGCGCAAAGTGAACATCAAGCGGCTCGAGATCACCGGCTGGGACGACGCCGATCCAACGCGGCCGGTCGCGACCGTCGAGGTCCATTGCTCGGCAGGAACATATATCCGGGCCCTGGCGCGCGACATGGGCGCGCGGCTTGGGTCGGGCGCCTACCTGGCGGCCCTGACGCGGACGCTGAGCGGCCCATTCAAGCTCGAGGGCGCCCATCCACTGGAAGAAGTCCGCGCAGCGATGTCCACGGGCCGGGCGGGCGAGCTGCTGTTGCCAATGGACACCGGTCTCGATTTCCCCGAGGTGACACTGCAGCCGGCTGAGCTCGTGCCCTTCGCGCGCGGGCAGCAGCTAAGGCGTGCGGGCACGCTGCCAGGGGAGGGTCTCGTGCGTGTGTTGGACGTGAGCGGTCGCCTCGTGGCAATTGCCCGGGCCGCTGATGGAATCCTGGCGCCGGAGAAAGTGTTCGCCGCGTAAGGTGGCTGCCGCATGAAGCGGCTCACATCGGTCGACGCCCTGCCCAAGGATCTGCGCTTCGTCCTCGCCATAGGCGTATTCGACGGTGTGCATCGCGGTCATCGGCGGGTCATGGCCGCGCTCCGTCGCGCTGCCGCCAGGTATGACGCACAAGCGGTCGTCCTGACTTTCGATCCTCACCCGGCGCAGGTTCTGCGCGGCAGCGCGCCGCCCAAATTGTGTGACACGGATGAACGACTCGCGCTGCTCGCTCAAGAGAGCGTGGACACCGTCATCCTCCAGCGCTTCGACCAGGAGTTTGCCGATCAGACGCCCGACGGGTTCCTGGAGCGTCTGAGTCACGGGCGACAGCTGAAAGCGTTGGTGATGACCGCGGAGTCGGCCTTCGGAAGGGACCGCGCCGGCGGGCTGGCGGCAATTCGGCGGCTCGCGCCCCAGGTTGGCTTCAAGGTAATCGAGGTCGATCGGTTGGCCAATGAGGGGTCGACGGTCTCGAGCACGGGTCTGCGCAACCTGCTGAACGAGGGCCGTTTGGCTGCAGCCCGGAAGCTCCTGGGTCGGGATTATGCGGTGGTCGGCAAGGTCGTGCGCGGCAATCGCCGTGGGCGCGAGTTGGGTTATCCCACTGCCAATCTCACATTCGATCAACCCGTTGCCCTGCCGCCCGACGGCGTCTACGCCGTGCGCGCGGGGTGGGGCGGCCGAGATCTGCTCGAGCCGCGTAGGCGCGCTGAAGGAGTGGCCTCGCTGGGCGTCAGGCCCACCTTCGAAAGCGGGGGAGCGCGGCTGCTCGAGGTCCACCTCTTTGACCTCGACGAGAACCTGTACGGCAAGCGGCTGCGGATCGAGTTCGTGCGCCGGTTGCGCGGCGAAGAGCGGTTTGGCAGCGCCGCCGCTTTGGTGCGCCAGATGGATCGCGACTCAGTGCGGGCGCGAGCCGTGTTGAAGACCGCTTCACGCGACCGCGGATGAGGGCCTGGCTCAGCACGATCGAGGAATCGCGCTGGGGCGTGCTCATCCCGATCGCCGTCGCGCTCGTCCTGGGCGTGACCACGATCGGCGCCAAGAGCCTCTGGCTGGACGAGGCCTTCTCCGCCAGCATCATTCAGCTGCCGACGGTTGACCTGCTCGTCTACATGTTCCACCACGAGATGCAGGCATCGCCCTACTACCTGGCCTTGCAGGTTTGGTCTGCGCTGGGGCACGACGAGACGTCGCTGCGGCTCTTGTCGGTGGTCTTCGGGATCGTCGGTGTCCTCGCCACATATGCGCTGGGGCGCCGTTACGGCGTCGGCTTCGCCGCGGCCATGCTGCTCGCCGTGTCACCGTTCTTCATCCACTACGAGCAGGAAGTGCGCGTCTACACCCTGCTGGTGGCGTGGAGCGCGATCACCACCTTGATATATCTCAGGCTGGTCGAACGCCCCAATCGTTGGCGCGCGGCTGCCTATGTTGTGACCGCGGCTGTGCTCGTTTACATCCATCCACTGAGCGGCTGGACGCTTGCGGCGCACGCCCTGGTGACGATCCTGTTCGTCGCGCCGCAGTGGCGCTGGAAGCTGGTGGCGCTCTATGTCCCGGTGCTCATCCTCGCGCTGCCCATCGTCCGCTACCTGATCATCAACCGTGAGCGCGCCGACTGGATACCGCCACTCTCGCCATACGTTATTGCGCATGGCCTCTCACAACTGCTGGGCGCGGCAGCATTGGCGATCGTGCTCACACTCGTGATTGCGCTCGGGTTAGGTCGAAGTTGGCGACGGGAGCTGCCGGCGTTGCGGCTGCCGTTGCTGCTGGTCACGCTGATGGTCGGCGGAGTGCTGCTTATGTCCATGTTCATCCAACCGCTCTTCGTCGATCGGTATCTGATCGGCGTCCTGCCCATGCTCTTCATCGTGGTGGCCCGGGCGGCAGCGGCACTGCCGTGGCCTAGGGCGATCATGGCTGGGCTGCTGGCCATCTCGCTGTTCGGCGTGGGCAGCTGGCTGGTCGACGGCGTCAAGGACGACTGGCGCGCCGCCGCCGGCTATGTCAACGATCACCTGGAACCAGGCGACGGCGTCATTATCTGGCCCAACTATTACCGCCTGCCGTTTAACTACTACGCGTCGCCGGGTGAGCCGCTCTACCCATCAACGCCGTGGTCGACGCTATATCTGCCGTCGTGGAGCATGAGCATTGACCTTCCGCCCGACGTGGACAACGACCGCATCTGGCTGGTCCGCAGTGAGCACTTTGACCCAACCCCGGATATTGCCGCGTTGCTCGCCAACTACGAAACCGTTGACACCCAGCTATTCGGCACGGCGCAGCCCGAAGTCGTGCTACTCGTCCGCCGCTGAGCGCGACCACCAGATCGCGACCAGGTCGCGCCCGATCAGTTCACTGAGCCGCTCGACCTCGGGCCGGAACTCATCTCGCAATTTGTCGCGCAGGGCAGGCGACATCGGTGGGCGTCTCGCGCGGCGCCGGTTGCGTCGGAAGATCGCGCCCGCAATCCCGCGCGCGATCGGATGTAACGCCGCGGGCGTCAGATTCTTGGCCCGGCCGATTACCCGCTGTGATGCCATCTGCCGATTGAGGCGGTCCCACCGCGCCACGCGGTGCGGCACGAGGACGTCGGCGCGCAGATCGACTTCGGCGTCGATACCCAGGAAGCGGAGCACGCCGCGAATCACCGCCGCTGGTTGCGTGGCGTAATCCTCGTAGAGCGTCACGTGCACGCGGCCTCTGTCGAAGGCCTCGATGAATCGGGCCAGCCCGTGGGCGACCGTCGCCTTGTCACGCAAGTCGTATGAGCCCATGTTGACCGGGCGCTCGTCGGTTCCGACTCGGGCTTGGGCCTGGCGCTCGACGTCCTGCTCGAAATCGGCGCCCAAGTCGCCCATGACCACCTTGATGCCGTGGTTGGAATACATCTGCTCAAGCGGGTCGCGCAACTGGACGAGGAAGCGTGCGTTGGCGTTGAGGGCGCGGATCAGGCCCGGTGCCGCGGGTGAGTAAATGTTGTACGTGCAACCCTCGACGATGAGCTGATCATCGCGCGCGGCCGCGAACAGCGCGAGGTATTCATCGCCGTTGCTGAAAAAGCGCGTCTCGAGGCGATGACGGGTGTGCGGATCGACGTCAGGGCAGGTGAAGCAGGCTTCCTTGAGGGTGGACGCGTAGATCTGCGGGTGGCGACCAAGCGCCTCGTACAACGATGTTGTCGCAGCGCGCGGCACGCCGATCAGAAAGACGTCCGGAGCGCGTCGCGGACGGGCAACGATGGGCGGCCGATTAGTCTCCGCGGGTGCCTGCATCACTACCTATCGATGCTAACCGCCTGGGACGCCCCGCGGCACAGCTCGCGCTGTGGTGTGCGCGGCGAACTGTGGCCGACTCCGCTGGCGCGCCGCCGACTGACGCGATGGCCCGGGCCGATTGGGCCGACTTTTTCCGCATTGGCCTGGCGCACGGAATCCTGCCGATCGCCTGGCGGTCGCTCCGTGCGTTCGCCGCGGATCTCGATGATGTGGTGGCCGCCGACCTGCGCGTCGCGTACGAAGCGAACGCCCGCCGCAACCTGAACCTGGTGGGCGAGCTCCGCGCCGTTATCGATGCTCTCGGGCAGCATTCGATCGGGGCGATGTCATGGAAGGGGCCGGTATTGGCCCAGCGAGCGTACGGAGACATCAACCTGCGCCAGTTCTTCGACCTGGACGTGCTCGTTCGGCGCGATCAGGTTGGTGCCGCCCGCGATGCCCTGGCGAGTCTCGGGTTCGAGCCCGAAAAGGACATGACGGCGGCCGAGCAGGAGACATACATCGACCACCAGGGCGAATTGGAGCTGGTGCGCGATGCCGACGGCCTGTGGGTTGAGATCCACTCGGCCATCGTGCCCACTTACTACGGCGGCGGCACAACTACCGACGAGCTGTGGCAGCGCGTCTGCCGGGTCGAGGTGGCTCGTGTCGCGGTTCCGGCGCTGGATATCGCGGACGAGATGGAGGCGCTGTGCGTCCACGGCTCGAAGCACCGTTGGGAGCGCCTGGCGTGGATCCTGGACATCGCCATGCTGGCGCGTCACATGGACGACAGCGATTGGAGCCGACTGACCGCAGGTGCCAGCAGCCACGGCACGCTGCGCATGGTTCGGCTGGGACTGCTCCTGGCCGCCGACATGTGCGCGGCCGACTCCGTGCCGGGCGGCTTGCTGGCCTCGGCGCGTTCAGACCGAGCAGCGCAGGCGCTTGCGCGCGACGTTTGCGCCAGGCTCTTCGATCCGCGCCCCAACCGATTTGATGCCCTGGCTTTCCATACCCGGATGCGCGAGCGCCGGCGCGACCAGCTGCGTTACCTGGTCAATGTCGCATTCACGCCGAGTGGCGCCGACTGGGGCGCATTGCATCTGCCGCGCCCGCTGTTTCCGCTCTACGCCCTCACGCGTCCAGTGCGCCTCGCCGCCAAATACGGCCGCAGATTGGTATCACCGCCGCGCTAGCCAGTGGACGATGTCGAGACCGACGCCGATCGCCAATGCAAAGGGCGCCACGACGATCGTCGACAGCTCGGCCGTGCGGCCAAGGTGTTTTCCGGCATAGAGGCGGACGGCCCTGACACGCAACCACTGCCGGCGCCGACGCGGCAGGCGAGTCCACGTCGACGCCCCAATGTGGCGTACACGCAGCGCGTCCGCGACGGCGACTGAACCGCCCGACTCGGCCACCCGCGCCCCCAGGTCGACATCCTCGTACCACAGGAAGAAGCGCTCATCCAGGCCACCTAGTCGGTCCCAATCGGCTCTGCGTAGCGCGAGTGCGGCGCCGATAATCCACGCCGGCTTCGCCACAAGAGGATCAGTGCGCACACAGATGCGCCCCCATATGGCGTTAACGCGCAACAGATCGGCCAGCAGCTGGCTAATCCGCGGTAGTTCGCGCCCAGTGGCCACCCTTTGGCCCGACGGCTGCTCCATTGGCGCGCCGATCAGCGTCGCACCGGTCGTCGCAAAGGCTCGTTCCAGGTCAGCCGCGGATCCTTTAACTATCTCAGCGTCGGGATTGAGCAGAAACACGATGTCGCCTGAACCGGCTGCGGCACCAAGGTTGCAGGCCACCGCAAAACCGCCATTGACGGGATTCCGGATCAGTCGGATATCCGTCCTTGAACCTAGATCGGCGGACACGCCCGTGGTCGACGCGTTGTCAACGACGATCACGCTGGCGCCGAACCGCACAGCTGACGCGATCGCGTCGAGTACCTCGGGTCCGCCGTTCCAGTTGACGATCACGACATCGACGGTCACGCGGCTAGACTACGCAACCGTTCAGGGAGGAGGTGCAAATGGCTGGCGATTCGAGTTCGGAGGCGGCCGCGACAGGTTTCGCGCTGCGCCCCGATGTTGTCGCCACAATCCTCGATCACGGCGCGTTGTTGCTTGATCTCGAGAGCAAATACTTCTACCTGCTGAACCCGAGCGGCTGGGCGGTCACACAGCTGTTCGAGGACGGTGCGTCGGTCGATCACACGCTCGAACGAGCCCAGGCGTGGGGCGCGACGGAAGCTGACCTCGGCGCCGTGCGCGGCATGGTCGCGCAGATGCACAGCGAGCGGCTCATCGAGCCTGCTCTGGTGGTTGCGAACTCCACGGGAACGGCGCCTACGGAATGGCAGCCTGTCAGCCTCGAGCGCCAGGCCGAGCCTCTGCAGAAGGTCATCGTCAGCGCATTCGACCCGAGCATCCCACTCGCCGAATAAGCGGGCGCACCGGTCATCTCCCTGCACGCCTCAGCCGGACCGCTCGACATCGACCTCACGGCGCCCAACGCCTCGCTCAGGGATGTGGTCGCCGCCAACCTCGCACTGTATGACCTCGCCTGGACGCACGGCCCAAAGAAGCCGGTAGAGCTCGACTGCGAGTTCTCTGCGGGCATTGCTGAGGCAGCGGCGCGCGGTGACTACCTCGAGGCCGCGCGCATGCGCGTCGACAGGACCCCGACGGGGATGCGCGCCACGACGGACCATGGGGCGGTGCTGGAAGGGATGTTCACGGAGGACTCCGAGCACTGGCGCATGCGGGTTCCGGACGGCAGCGCCGAGCGCGGTCTCGCGTTTGAGATCGAGGACCTACTGAGCCTTGTGCTCACGACCGGCTGGCGTCGGGCGGGCTGGGTGCCACTCCACGCCGCCGCCGTTACAGATGGCGTGCGCGGCATTCTCGTCTGCGCTGCGAGCGGTGGCGGCAAGACCACCTTCATGTTGGCACTGGTGCGCGCCGGCTGGAAGGCACTAGGCGACGACAAGCTGTTGCTGCGCAGCGATGGCGCGGGCTCGTTCATCGTAGGCATCAAGCACATGCTCAACGTCGACCCGAGTGTCGACGCGTGGTTTCCGGAGATCGGCGACCTGCGCGGCCTGCCCGAGTACTCGGCGTGGACACCCAAGAGGCGCATCGGGCTCTCGTCGCTGTGGCCCGATTCGCCGGCCTTTGCGATGCGTCCGACAACCGTGATCAGCCTCGAACGCCGACCTGGTCCCGGCGCAATGTCAGCCGAGGAGATGGATCCCGCCGCGACGATCGGCACGATGCTGCGCCAAACGGTCATTCCGCGCGATCCCGATGAGGCGCGCTGGATAACACGCGAGCTTGCGGCTTGCGCCCGGGGTACGCGCGGCATCCGGCTGGTCGTCGGCGATCAGGCCTATGTCGATCCGAGCTCAATCGACGCCTTTGCGCGGCAGTTGAGCTGATGGCCGGCGCTGACGCGCAGGTGAGCGTGATAGTGCCCGTCTACAACGGCGCGACCACCTTGCCCGCGTTGCTGAACGGGCTGCGCGGCCAAGAACTGCATGGATTGGATGAGGTCGAATTCCTATTCGTCGATAACAATTCGACCGATGGCAGCCGCGACGTCATTGAACGCTTTGGGCTTGCCAATGCGCGTGTGTTCGACGAGGCCAAGCAGGGCGTCTCAGCGACGCGTAACCGGGCGCTGGCCAACGCTCGGGGCGAACTGATTGCCACGTTGGATGCCGACTGTGTTCCGTCGCGCCAATGGCTGCGCGAGCTCGTGGCCCCATTTGCTGACCAAAAGGTGCTGATTGCCGCGGGCGGCCTGGCGAGCTACCCGCCCAGAACCGCCGCCCAGAGGTTCGCGGCGCAGTATGGCCTGAACGAGGCCGGCCGGAACGTCACCATGGGCCCTGGTTTCGCCAATGGGCGCAACATGGCCGTTCGGCGCTCGGTGGCGGCCGCCGTGGGTGGCTGGAGTGAAGACATGCGGATCGGCGAGGACATGGACTTTTCGTACCGAGTCATTGCTCG
Source organism: Chloroflexota bacterium (assembly GCA_040007155.1). Classification (GTDB taxonomy): domain Bacteria; phylum Chloroflexota; class Limnocylindria; order Limnocylindrales; family CSP1-4; genus JALYGJ01. The sequence continues at coordinate 4,061 of JBDTVN010000005.1, read as the reverse complement.
GTACAACTGCTCAATCGAATTCCGCCCGCTGGCGTTGGCCTTTCACCAGGACCGACCAGACGACGAGAGCCTGTTCAGGCAGGCATATGGCTATGGCGAGGGCCTGGCGATGATGTATTCGCGCCATTCGGACGTGCTGCCATGGGGTGCGCCGCAGCGGATCAGGCGCGCCCGGATGTCAATCCGCCGGCGAGTCGGCGTCATTCGGCAGCGACTCGCTCAGCGGATGGACCGCTCAACACCTTTGGACGCGGAGTTCGCGATCTACCTCGATAGGTGGAACACGGCGTATTGGCGCGGCTTCGACGACGAGTGGCGCAGGATCAGGGCTAGAGGGGCTGAATGAGCGCGTCCCTGCCGCTCGTCTCCGTCGTCGTTCCGGCGCGCAACGCGGAGAAGACGCTGGCCGAGTGCCTGCGCGGGATCGCGGCCCAAACGATCGCTCACGAGCAGTACGAAGTCATCATCGTCGTCGATCGCGACTCACGCGATAGCAGCGCCGCCATCGCCACTGCGGCGGGTGCCTACGTCATGGAGAGCTTGGGCCGCGGCGCGCCACGGGCACGTAACACTGGGATCGCCGCCGCCAAAGGGGAGTGGATCGCCTTCACTGACGCGGACTGCGTGCCGAGTCGGACATGGCTCGCCCAGCTACTGGCCAGCGTGGAGGCCAGCGGTGTCGATCGGGTCCTGGGCGCTGCCGGGCTGACGCTGGGCTATCGATCGGACACCCCGGCCGCGCGCTACGTCGACCTGACCGGCGGCCTCCAGGCCGAGCGTTACCTTGCCCATGAGCGCTACCCCTGGGCGCCAACGGGCAACGTCATGTATCACCGCTCAGCGCTCGAAAAAATCGGCGGCTTCGATGCCCGGTTTCGCACCTACGAAGGCTGCGATCTCCATACCCGGCTCCTGCGCGAAGTCGGTGGTCTCTTCGCGTACGTCCCGGGGGCCGTGGTGCTGCACCAGCATCGCGCCGGGTGGCGCGCGTATTGGCGCCAGCAGGTTGGCTACGGCGTCGGCTACGGGCAGTTCTTCCGCCGCTACCGGAGCGAGCTGGCGTGGCCCGTGCGCGATGAGGCGCGTGCCTGGCTTGGCGTGGCAGCCGCGCTGGGCCGCGCAGCCACGACCCGGGGCGAGGACGCGGGTTTGATCGCCCGCGGCGGCGCGATCAAGGAGTTGGCCCAAAGGATCGGCTTTGTCCGCTCGTACTGGAATCCCATCGAAGGGCGGCGCTGGCAGCGATGACTGCCGCGCCGCGCCAGTATTCGCGCCTCGCACCGTGGTGGACGCCGTGGGGCCTGATCGTCCGGCTGGGCGACACGGTCAGAACGGTGACCGACATCCCTTGGCTTGTGCGCATGGGCTGGTTCGTATTGCGACTGCCCGACGACGTCGAACGAAAGCACCTCGAGGAATTCCTGGCGAGTATCGAAATTGCGCCGCGGCCGCAGGCGAATGATGCGCACGCTGGCGCAGAGCGCATCGCCCGGCTGCGCCAGCCCTGGCTGCGTGTCCCGGGCCTGCGCTCGCGCGACACCTGCTACGTCCGCGCCCTCACGCTCTACCGATTTCTCGATCGGGGAACGCATGATGTCCAACTGCGCGTCGGGGTGGAGTGGCACGACCGCCCTGGCGGAGTGCTACGCGGCCACGCCTGGGTGACACTCGACGGCGAGGTGCTCGAAGGACCGCCCGAAGCTGATGCGCACGATCGGCTCCAACTCGTCGAGCTGCGCGCGGGCAACCGCTAGTCGATCGGGGCGTCGGGCTCCAGGCCGCGCAACAAACGAATCGCCGCGAGATGAAAGTCCGCCTCATGCGACGCGTCCTTCCACTTATCGCTCTTGGGCATGCTGCGGCCGGTCCAGCGTTGGCGCCGCCCCCAATCGCCACGGGCTTTCATCTCCCAGCCACCATTGCGGTGATCGACGAATTCACGATCGAGCACGTCCATCAACTGGTCAAAGTGGACGCGGTACCGACCATGCGCAGGTTCGTCGAGCGCAAGGCGCAGCAGCAGTTTGGCGGCCTCCGTCTGAACCCACCACGGACGCTTGCGTATGCGCAGTTGGACGCCACCAATGGCGCGCGGCTCAGCCGCTGGCCCCGCCTCGTCGAAGCCGCCACGATCCGCATCCCAGGCCCACTCGAGCACGTGCTCAAGCATCTGTCGCGCAACGGCCAGCGCCTCATCGACCGACCGACCAAGCTGCTTCGCCGCAGCAGGCAGCCTATGACCGGTCTGTGCCGGATAGCCGTAGTGTTCGAGTCCCGGCACCGGCGTCAGGTCGGCCAGCAGCAGGTAGTGCACGGCGCCGGCACTGGTCACGAAGTGCTGCGTCAGGACCTCGTATACCTCCGCCAACCTCAGGCGGACGCGCGCATCCGTCGAAACGCCGGCCAGGAGGGTGAACGCCTCGAGCAGGTCGGAGTGGACGTTGGCGTCCTTGAGGCCGATGCCGTGGCCCTGGTGATCATCGCTCCGATGGGCCAGGTCCGGTGGCAAATCGGCCGAGCTCAAGATCGTTTTGCCCTGTTGCGTCGTCCAGCCGTGGTACCCGCCATGCTCGTCGTCGTGGAGCGTGGTCTCCAGCCATTCGAAGGCTTGATGCGCGATCTCCAATGGCAGCGCGTCACCCGTGAGCTGGTGCGCCTCGACGCCGCAGCTGATCAGGTATGCCGTTCCATGCGCGTCCTTCGTCGCCCCAAGCTGCGCTTGGCCGGCGCGGTCAACTTGCGCGAACCAGCCACCGTGCGTGGTGTCGCGCATGACCCGATCGAGATAGCGCATCCCATGGCGCGTGTACTCCGGCCAGCGCGCGTCAGCTGGCAGAGCGACTCCCAGTCGGGCCGCCGTGCGCGTCTGCCGCGCCTGGAACTCGAGCAGGCGATCCTGTGCGCCAATGGGCCGCCAGCGATGATCGAAGCCCGATAGGAAACCGCCATCGGCGCGGTCAATGGACCGCGGAAACCAGGGGTCGATCACGTCCCGGGTCAGGCCGGCCCGCAGCGTGGCCGCGCGGGCCACGCGCCAGTCGTCTCCCATCTGGCCGACCGTAGCAGAGCGCCCAATCGGCCCTACTGGTAAACTTCCGCGGAATTAAGAGACAGGGAAACATTGGAGGAACGGGTGCCCCTGGCGCGGGATACCAAGGAAGGCATCGTGGCGGATCACGCCCGATCAGACTCTGACACAGGCTCACCGGAGGTTCAGATCGCGCTCTTGACTGAGCGGATCAAAGGCCTGACGGAGCATCTGCGTACCTTCCCCAAGGACAATCACTCGCGCCGTGGTTTGCTCAAGCTCGTCGGGCAGCGACGGCGGCTGCTTGCGTATCTGATGCGCAAGGACAACGCCCGCTATCGCGCCGTCATCGGCCGCCTCGGACTGCGCCGCTAAGCAAGACCCGTCCTCCTCAATTGGAGGACTGATGCCAGTCACTACTGTTACCGCCGAGATCGGTGGTCGAACGCTGACCATCGAGCACGGCAAGCTCGCCCTTTTGGCGGGTGGGTCCGTCACCGTGCGTTACGGCGACACGATGATCCTGGGCACGGCCAACCGGTCGGAGCCTCGGCCCGGACTCGACTTTTTCCCGCTCACGATTGAGTTCGAAGAGCGCATGTACGCCGCGGGCAAGATCCCCGGCGGCTTCATCAAGCGCGAAGGCCGTGCTTCAGAGACGGCCATCCTGGCCGCCCGCCTCACTGACCGGCCGATCAGGCCGCTCTTTCCCGAGGGTTACAAGGATGACGTCCAGGTCGTCCTGACCGTGCTCTCGACCGACCAGGAGAACGACCCCGACATCATCGGCACGATCGCCGCATCGACCGCGCTGACGATCAGCGAAATCCCGTTCGATGGTCCGGTCGCGGCAGTTCGTGTTGGCCGCATCAACGGCGAATTCGTGCTCAATCCGACCATCAGCCAGCTCGAAGAGTCGGAACTGGACCTGGTCGTCTCGGGCACGCGCGACGCGATCATGATGGTCGAGGCGGGCGCGAAGATCCTGCCCGAGTCGGTCATGGCTGAAGCGATCATGTTCGCCCACCGGTCG